>JAOZRQ010000056.1:4492-15765 GCA_029940115.1 Desulfobacterales bacterium | reverse complement strand
AGTCGGCCATTCTCCCGATTTTGTGACATCACCGCAACATTTTTTTCAGATGTCACGCTTTCCGTCGGAATGCCCTCTGACGCCTTCTGATATATGAGTCGGTCATTTCCCCAATTTTGTGACATCACTGCAACACTTTTTTCAGATGTCACGCTTTCCGTCGGAATGTCCTCTGACGCCTTCTGATGATATATAAGTCGGCCATTCTCCCGATTTTGTGACATCACCGCAACATTTTTTTCAGATGTCACGCTTTCCGTCGGAATGTCCTCTGACGCCTTCTGATATATAAGTCGGCCATTCTCCCGATTTTGTGACATCAACATGAAATTTATTTTGGATGTTACTGATTCTAACGGATTTTGTGGTTTCAGGTGGCGAACATGACAACAGCTCGGGGGATGAACCGGATTTCCCGGTGTCCGCCCCCCGAAGTCCGGCATCCTCCAAGCCGTGTCGGAGATCGTGGGCATCGGCCATGGCCGGCGACACGATGTCGGGTGGATATCCGTTCAATCCTGAAAATCCGCTGTCATATTGCTTGGGAGACCACAAAATCCGTTAGAACCAAGGATGTTAAATGATTTTCTGGCAACTACAGGGATTGGGTTTAGTAAGGATGTTGCTTTGATTTCAAGTGACTTGTGAAAATTACAGGGATTGCATTTGGCAAGGATTTTGATGTGAAAACCACAGGGATTGGGTTTGGCAAGAATTTTGCTGTGATTTGTGGAAACCGCAAGGGTTCGGTCCGGCAGAGATTCTATCCTTACTAAACCGAATCCCTGTAGTTTCTCATAAACTCCGGAGTGAAGGTGCAAAAAAACGCTTCGCTTAATTTTTGCACTTCGGAGCGCAACACTCATGGGCGGTACCAAGGGGTCCATGGATGAATCAGTTTTTTGCCTTTATCTTTCAGTTCCTCATATCCTGGCCGTTTATTCTGATCATCTTTTTGCTTGAGAGCAGGATATCGCACTTCCGGATCGACAGTGTCCGCTTTGCCCCACGGAGTTTGCAACAGCTTGCGGATATTTTCCACTTGTTCAACTTTATTCCACTGCTTTTCATCTTCTTTAAAGAAGCTCGGAACTTGGGAAAGCCCGCTCTGGATGAATTTCTCCTTTCCTGATGTTTCGTCTTTCCAACTTCCTGGTTTAATTCGCAGTTCTATTTTGCCTATTTCCACCTCAACACTGCCAAAACCAAAGGGTTTTGCCCTGCCCATTTTGTGAGCCAACCCTGGCTCCAGTTCCAAGCAATAGATCAGCAGCCCGAGTTCCCATTCCTCCAGATTTTCAAACGCGACGTCAAATTGAAACTCGTTTCCGGCGTTCAACACTTCCACGGAACTGTTGTTCTTTCCGGGTTTGATAGATTTTTGATCTATCGGATTTTTGCCCGCCTGAACCGTTTTCCAGCCGTTGTGATGAACGTAAAATTTTCTGCCCGGAATCTTGGCTTCCTGATTTGGCATGGTCCATGTCGGTCTTGGTCTTTCAAGAAGCGGCAACGTAAAATGATCTTTGTTGCCCGCTCCTTTTGCCCATGCTGCCTCTCCATTCAGTTTTGCAAAGCTGAATCGCACCCGTCCTTTATATCCGGTGGTGCCGAACAAGTGGCAGGCGCGGCAAAGCCCTTTGATCGGGTAGCCCTCTCTGTAAACAGGAATGGGGCAGGTTTTCGCATCGCAAGGGTCGCATTCTTCTATGCAGACATAAGCGCAGGGCCGAAATTCGGCGCGAATCCCCTTGCCGATGGGCTTGACATCCGCAGTCCGGGAGATGCTCACAGGAATGATGTCCGTAACCTGCTTTTCATCTTTTGACAGGCGGAAGTAAACCAAATCTCCGTCTTCAAGAGATTTTCTTGGCTCAGTTCCGTTGAAAAGCGGACGCGAGCGGAAAATTTTCGGCGGTTTCTGTGGATTATTGTGATACGAATCCAGCAGCAGCCTATATTTTTTTTCAACATCCGGGGCCAGCTCATAAGGCTTCTTTTCTTCATCGTAAAAGAAAGCTTCACACCATTTTTTAACCGTGTAAGTGGCCTCACCGTCTTGGCAGATGAATTCCCGATTTTCATCTCCTTCAGGAATAGTCCCGTCAGTGGTAATCCGAACATCTTGCCAACTGTATGGGAGAGACGGATCGTCTTCAGATACCTTCTTCTCAGCATCAATTTCCACTTTATTCGGGCCGGTCACCTTGAGATAGCCTACTTTCTTTTTCCATCCCTTATCAGTATCAGAGGATGTCAGTGAAGCTTTTTTGACCCGTTTGACCCAAAGCGTTACCCTCTCCTTGCCCATAATTTGAGCAGAGGTAAGTGCTTCTCTGGGATCTGGCCCTGCATAAAAAGGGAGCCGTGCCTTGTTCTCATTAAACTTTCGTATAAACGCTTTATCGCCGTTTTTCACAAAATGTCCTGGTTTATATTCGCCCGCGTCTCCCGCTTTCATGCGCCAAGATAAATGACTTTTCTGATCCAGAACCCGGAAACAGGAATTGGTCATCGCCTCAAACACGCTACTGATCATTGACCGGATCGCAGAACCGGGGATAGCGACGTGACCCTCCATACGCATGAACTTGAACCTTTCGTGATCCGCAGGCGCGTTTTCCACGTCAAAAGCCTTGTCATTCTCTGTGTCAGGGATGATCAGCGGCGTTATTGTCTTGAGGGTGCAGGTGATTCTGCCGGTGTACAGATCCGTGCGGAATCTGTCATGGCCTACAGGCTCTCGCTTTCGTTCCGGGATGACGGGCTTTGATTTTGCATCTTTCGGAATGCCGAGAAAATAATGAGGATTATAGATCGCCCGTCCATTCGGAAGCAAGGAGAGCCGAGGCAAAGCTGGGAATTCATATTCTGATTCTTCGGAGGAGATGCCCGCCTCCACAGTTTTTTCCGCGCACAAAGCATCCTTTAGCCAAGCCGGTCCTTCCACAATTTCAATTCCCCTGATCCATCCATATCCGATACTCCCCTTTGCCCCCGCAGGATAAAGTCCGTCCCGGATATCTTTAAACGCATCTGACAGGGCTTCCCGGGTTTTTTCATTATTCCCGATACGCTGATGAACCCAGAATACGCCTTGGAAAACCAGAGGATTGCCCACCAGCGGCTTGTCATCGAATTTAAGTTTGTCCGCGGCCCCGCCTGTGAAGCGGTCTATGGAGACATGGTCGAAAAGTTTTTCTCTGACCTCACTCTCCTAGGAAATCGTCATATCTTCAAAACGGATGTTGCCTTCCTGATGTTTGCTGCCAAAGATTTTACAGCGCAGGCATTCACAGTCCTCATGGAGATTGAAAGACAGATTTTTGTTCTTGCACAGGGAACTGCTGACAATGCCTCGGAGACCTTCACCTTTCAGGGCATATACCGGTCCTTTTTCCTCTGTAACGCGCTTTTGGTAAAAAACTGCATCCGAGTCGTTTCTTATGTCGGCCGAAATGGGATCGTTGGTCAGAACCGGGCCTTCAAAAGAGATTTTCCAGGTTATTCTGTGCCAAGGAAAAACTTTTACATCTGAATCTGAAAAGCTAAGAGGTTTCCATTCTTTAAGCGAGTCGAAATACGTCTCCAGTTCGGCCCCCCGCCATCCTTGACTTTTCAGATAGTTTCCTATTACCCATACGTTTTTTCCGATCCTTTTTGTTGTTAGACGAAAGTAATAGGCTTCAAGCTCGGCGAGGGTAAATCGCCCCTTGCCGGTTCCCTTATCACCGCCCATGAATATTTTTCCTTCAGACCACCAAGTCAGAACATTCTTTAAGCGAGTAGAAAATGAAGAGTTGACTCCTCTCGCTCTCAGAACAAAAGGAAAAGAGATTCCTTCATGCCCGATTTCCATGTCAAAAAGTGCCCGATCCTCCACCGTCTCCGTGACAGGATTTAAACGTATTCTGTGCCGTATTTCAGGCGGAACCTTACAACTGCTGACGCAATCACGCATGGTCAGAGAGCGCATGATCTGACATACATCACATGAGCAGGGTTCGCCCCGTCCCAGTTTTACCGAGCATCCGCTTCCGGTTGCCAGACGCAGGTCCCGCCTCAATGTCCCGCGAAGAACCGAGCGGGGGATGCGAAAATGTCTGTCCGAAGTCAGCAATATGGGCAAATCTGTGTGAGTTTCTGTAGCGATATCCGTACCGAAGAAGAATGGCGTTTCAGATACCAGGGTGCCCCTCATAATGAATTCGATGTTAGGAACAAGTTCTGTCGGCAGATCGGTTCTGACCGTTGGCTTCTTTTGAAGCGAATAACGCTCGCTCTCTCCGAGAATTCTCGGGACAGGAGCTTCCACAAGACCAGCCGCCTTTGCCTCTCCATAAAACGTCTGCCCCAGAAACTCACAGAGCCTTCGCCACGTTTCTGCGCTCATGCCTTCTGTCTTGCCTGCAATCAAAGCCGCGATGGAGTCGCCTTTTTTTGTCCTTTTGTACAGGAGGGATGTCTTTTCATGATTCTCTGCAACCTGCCTGCACATGATTTCACGGTTCGAGTCGTGCCGCAACTCCCGCATAATATCGGCCAATCTCCGCAATTGTTCGGACGCGCCGATCTGACTGAGAACACCTTTGCATTTCTCAACCATGTCTTTTGCCAAGGCTGTCCCCTCAGTAGCCTCATGGGGCGAGATGATATCCGAATGGGACACGCCCATTGTGTCATGGTGATCTCCAGAACAAGGGGAAAATCTCGGGAATTCATCCTCTTCTCCAAACGCGGCCGGATTCTCCCCTTTCAGATAGTAGTTGATGAAATCATCTATCAACTTCTGTGTTGTCAAATCCTGTTTTGGAAGGGGATTGTCAGGGGCTATGATACGAATCTGGCAGACTGCGCCGGCCAAGGTCGCCACATTGGAAAGCCCCGCGGCCAGAAGGGATTTGACCAATTCCATGTTTGGCAGATCACCAGAGAGCCATATCCATCCTCTGAATGGGGAACAAAGCTGGGCTTCGATCTCGAAAACCGGGAAGTAGTCTCTGGCTTTGGATGTTCCCGGATCCACACGATTCAGAATCCTGGGACGAATTTCCTGCAAGGGTTCCAAGGGAGACATGGGATAAAGATTCCCGAATTTGACATTCTTTTCCACCTTACCATCACCGTCACTGCCAAGCTTCGTTCTCATCAGAAGACACAGGGGACACGCGGTATCCCGGGTGTTGCAGATTTCCCTTGGGGCATGAAGCTCATACCACGGACGGCGTCTCAGATACTTGGAATCCAGTTTGTTCTCGGACTGGGTGTAAAGTCCCGGGCAGATTTCAACTCTGTTTTCATTGCCGATCAAAGCCAGAAGATGCTCAACGGATTCCAATGCCGCGGAACGCAACAGTGTTCCGGGGATGTAGGGTTTCCATAACCCGCTGTAGTTCCTGCACCACCGGGCATAGCTTTCAAAACGACCGCCCCAGGGGGCCTTTTCTTCTCTCGGTCCTGCTCTGAAGGGTTCAAAAAATGTCAAGTGTACGGATAGTTTCTGCATTTTATCTCCTTATCAATTGGGATATCCTATAACTCGGAAAGGGATAATATCATAAAATTTCTGGTCTTCCAAAGGATTCTCTATCCAAATTTTCTGCTGTTCCCATACGATTTCGTGTAAAGCTGCTGTCTTTGATTCCCTTATCCTCAGAACCATTTCCTCCACATCCCCAGAGCAAACTTCCCAAAGCGTTCCCATTACAGATTGAGCGCCTTTCTGTAAAAAGGCGGTGGACATCGAAAGGTGTTCATCAAGGGAACTTTCCGAGGATGCCATATCTGTTTCACATGCTCCGAGTATGACCCGGGTTCCGTTTAACCTCGGTCCGTCTTGGAAGATATCCAGATATCTCAAATCCCCGTCCTTGAGAAGAATACGGCAATTAAAGGGGTTCGTCGGATCAGATGCGCCATGGGATAATATCACCATGAGACCCGGAGAATCATCAAGAAGAGTCAATACATCTGAAGGAGAAGCCGGATCTTTTATTTTGAACCAGTTGCCTTGCATCTTCAGTTCATCAAAAGCATAATCATCATCAAAAAACTTGCATAATATCTGGCTTTTGGAGACATTCAATTCATCTGACTGGAATCCCGTCAATGCCCATGCTGGCAGATACAATGATGGCCGCTGGGTGAAAAAATATGTTCCGTTTCGACATGCGGCATGAATCGGCATCATGTGGAGAAAACGATGCGGTATAAACAAAACGGGTCTGTGTTTGGCCTTTCCTGGAAGGTCAAACAGGAAGCTCATGTTCTCACCGAGTTGTTCGCATAGTTTTTTCATCTGAGGTTCCGAAGAAACAGGTCTTTCGCCCGGAAACCCCGCTTTGTATGATATATGCCATGCCGAATATGCTTCCCACAGAGGGACAGCATCAAACGGCTTCTCCTTTTCCCAACGTCCTGTAAGGGAGTCGTAGATAAGCGCATGTCCCTGACCATTCTCCTCAATATAAAAGTGGACCGCAAGCCACGGCTCCGGCAGTTCTGAGAACCGTTTCGGAGGAGGAACAGTAGCAGGGTTTGAATATCCCTGGTTAAGATTGATAAGATACCTGTCTTTCATGAAATGGGTTTCTTTCTCAAGCCATTTTTCTTTCCCTTCTTCCTTCTGCTGAAGGAGGGTTTCATCATTCTCCACAGCCATCCACCTTACTGTCGGAAGGCTTTTGAGAGAATCAGCTATCTTAGCTGCCCTCCAAAGCCAATGCACCCTATCCTCATCATTTTGAGACCCCTCGGCTTTTTCAATTGCCGCAGTAAACGCCGTGTCATAGATCTGCCCCAGTCTTGACCAATACCAGCGGAGGATATGCCCTTTGAAAGATTTTTTTTCCAAATCTCGACATACCTCCCACGTTTCATAAGCAATATTCCGCCACTCAGGGAATTCTTCTTTGGACAGTTTTACAAGAAAGTCCGCACACCATTCCCATACAGGATGGGAAAATGGGGTGTATTTCAGAAACTTCAGGGTTTCCCTCAGTTCACTTCCTGTTTTTTGCTTATCCCCTTTGAGAAAAGCGGCTCTGGCTTTAAGGAAAGATGGCGCATTTGAATCTGAGGCCATAATGGTTTCAAGGTAATCGGTATCAATCCAACCTGAATCTTTCTCAAACAGATGCAGACAGATATCCATTTCGTCCAGCGTCATGGCATCTGCGGGTAGTTTGTCAACGCATTCAGAGAGTATGGCTTCAATTGCTTCCTCCGATATTTCATCTGCTTCCTCCGATATTTCATCTCCAGCCACCCTTTGTGTTTCAAGATATATCTGGGAGAGCAAAAGCAAAACATTCTTGTTGCCATCTTTAACCTTCTCCGCCCATCTTCGAGCTTTGCGAAGGCCCTCCATCTTCTTTTGAGGAAAATCCGCTCCTTTGGGAAGTATGGTGCGGCTTCGTTCCAAGTAGGCTTGGGCCAAAAATGCCCAGACATCCGGTTCTTGGGGTTCTGGAAAGGGCCAGCGATCTTCACCTTCCAGAAGCGCAACAATGCGGTGGATGGTTGTCTCCAATGCATGATGCCGGGCGCGCCGTTCGATCTGGACGTTACATACTTTTTCCAAGATATCTTTCGCTGTGCTGAAAACGCTCATACCATGGAAACATGCAACTTCCTGAGCTTTTTTCAACAACTTCCCACACTCCTTCTGTTTGGGATGGAGCCCGTAAAACACCCCTGAATTGGCATCCGCATCGTTCAGAAAACGCAGGGCAGAGCCTTTTCGCAGAAGAATTTCATCATCAGCCGAAGTTCCAGTATTCAACACATCAAAAAAATTTTTGTTGCGAATTGCAGATTTTTCGGGCCATTCTGGATCGGAAGGCAACAATGAAGAAACCTCAATCTCGGATGCCAATGCTTCCTCATATTTTGAATGGACGGATTTCTTTGACATTTTCAATCTCCGTTACGAGTGACCTGATAACAGATCCAGGCAAAAGGCAGCGATGTTGTTTCCGATTCTTCGGAGACAGATCCGATATCGGCCGATGCGTTCAGGACTGACACAGCTTTTCCCAGAGCATCAGAGACAGCATCCTCGTCAAGCCCTATGCAGAGGAGGAGAATATCCTTTTCAGGATCATCTGTCTCCAGAGGCATGCCGGTTTCGCTTTTCACCTCTCCGAGAGCCTGCCACCTATCCTCTTCATAAACAAGAAGCCCCCGGAAGTAAATCTTGTCCTCCATGAAATCGCAGATTCTCACCAGATTCTCATCGCCGGCCGTTTCCGGAGACAGCAGCTCAAGCCAGCCGTCATCGCTTTTGATTTCCATTTCAAAGAAGTTTCCGGCAATGTTGGCATGTTTCAGGATCAGTGGTTTGTACCGGATGATCTCATCTTCCCCTATCACGGCGTTCAGGGCACCCATAAACTTCTCTTTGTCTGGATATCTCTGGTCTTTCAGGGCTTCCAATTCAGCGATGATCTGTTCGGGAATCCCCTCTTTCCCCAGATTGATCAAAGATTGTTCGCTTAATCTGAAGGAAGCCGGAATCTCCAAAGGTTCTGATTTCGATGTCCCTGCGGACATGCGGGAGCCTCGCCGCGTTTTTTTCTCTTGCTGAACAAATTTGAGGGAGAGCGCGCTGATGAGAGAAAATTTTAAAAGGGTCCGCATCATGTTGGCTCGGAAAACCTCCGCGACGAAGATCATGGCCTCCAAATTCTGCTTCTGTTCGCCAATCGTTTTTGTCTCTATCGTCGCCACCTCCAACTCCCTGACCGCCCGAAGAAAGACCGCAGCCTCTTCCGGAACCGATTCCGTAACCACCTTGGCGGCCTTGTTCAGGCTCTCCATCCACGGCTCAAAAACCTTCCGGGAAAACACCTCGTCGGGCGTGTTCTCCTGAGACCATTGACAAAGTTCATCCAGCAGACTCCCGGAACGCAATGTGGACACATCCAGAGATGTCAGCCGATCCTCCACCCGAGTGATCAGGTTCAGTCTGTCGCGATCCTCCATCAGCGGCCCACAAAGCGCGGCCCAGAGCATTCCCTCCAGCCTCGCTTCCTCAGAGCGGAGTTTATCCTTTATACTTCGGACGATATGACACGCACACGCGACCAGCCCTTTCTCATCCACTGTTTCTGAAATCGCATGGTTCCCTGCCTCCTTGTCACTTATGTCCAGAAGGCGCAACCCCAGGCTTTTTCTGACTGATCGGGAGAGAATGTCAGCAAATCGGGCCTCTTCAGAAATATAATTCATCAGGCCCGGGTCGTTTGGCAATTCAGAGAACAGGGCCTTCAATGTCTCCGCGTCCATTTCCGAACATTCAAAGTTTCCCCGGCGGACCTCATTCCAGTTTTCAATCATGATCTCTATGGCCTCCGAAGGGAGATCGGCCCATTCGCCATACCAGGGAAACAGATGAAGGCCATGCTCGGGAATATGCCCGCGTAACTCCCTCCGCCAATGGTTCAGGGGAATCAGGCGGAGATAGGAGGGCGCGCGGTCAAGGGTGATCTCTCTGAACAGATCTTCCATCCTGATCTGGAAATCTTTTGGGAAATGATCCTGTTCAGGAAAATTCCGGGCAGCTTGGGATAGAAGTATCACATGATCGAATATCTTCAGAGCAATGTGAAGCTTTGCCGCATCTTCTCCGTCAAATTCCGGTGATGAATGAGTGCAGAGGAAATTCAGAGCCTCATCAACATCCCGGGTCAGGCTCTCCAAACCGGAATTCAGCAGGGAGACCATATCCGACTTCTCAGCCAAGCGCATCCATTCATCTTTTGTTTCAGACGCGAATCCGTTGTCATGGGGATGAAACATATCTGCCTTGCCCCAGGACAGGAGAAGATCCGTGCCGGATGAATACAAGACGCTTTCATATTTTCTATATTCATAATCGAGTAACATCTTTCAACTCCGATTTCGGGGATACTGTGTCCTCCGTAATTAACGGATTCTCTGGTTTGAAATAAAAAGTGACCGGATTCAGATTCAGGACCGATTCACTTGTGGTATCCATGTAATCAAAATCATAGCTCCATCCTTTGAGAATCAGGATCGGATATCTGGAAACAGTTTTTCCATCCAAATTCAGACGCACCTTGGAAGATACCTTGACTCCTCTTTTTTCTCCTGATCGTCCAAAAACAGGAATTTCACCACGTCTTCCGATGGTAAGCGGCGGAAGTAATCCCGCCGCTTGTTCAGAAAGATGGCCCAGGCCCATGTGGAGAAACCGGCCCCATCCCGGCCCTCAAATTTGTGAATCCCCTTTTAGACGCCGATCACGGTGTCTGACAATATCTCATCCCGATCTTCCAAGGGGATGCCGGCGTAAGTGTTGTCCAGATTGGAGACCATCCTCCTTAGAATATCTGTGAGCTCGTCGCAGAATCCTCGGGCCATGATCTCGCATCTGAGGCATTCATGACTCTTTCCCTTGAGATTCAGGCATCCATGGTGGGAATGTGCATTCCTTTGCTCTAATTTCATTGTATCCGCATCATCTCCCTTTCGTCGATTTGAGTCTTTCTGCCGCTGGTCACGGGTTTGTCCCTTCTGAAACATCAACACAGACGATGATTGTGAAACGAGAAAGGTTTTGCTTGTCTGTACCAATACCATTGAGTAACGCGGTCATAGCGTCCGCGCTCTGTTTCAGACCTTTTATTCCCTGGTCCAGCAAAAGGAGAAAACGATCAGGCGTACTATCCGTAACTTTGATTTCAGGGCTTCTCGTTTTCCCGGGCTTATCCAAGCATCTCCATGACGCTGATTATGGGAATCGTAAACAGAAAACATGCGGATGTCAACCCCAAAGTTCCGGAAGCCGCCCAAAAAATCACCAATGGATGTCAAGCCCTTGGGGATTCACGCTGACACCCGATGGGGGATCCCGGTCAGGGTCCTGATCAGGCTGAACCCGCCCAGCAGGGAGAGCTCGCTGGTAGGTTCGGGGTACAGGATGGCCGCCCGGACCAGCGAGACGCCCCCGCCGGTCAGTCTCGCGGATGAAAGGGCCCCGAAGGGCTTGGTTCAGCCGGCTCCTGAGGCCATCCCCTTTTTTGCCTGACATGTCCGGCTTCTGAAATGTTAGTCGCCCAGTTTTCTGATTTTGTGACATCATGGGTGTCATTTTTTTAAATCCGTTGTGGCCGGTTCGTTCCCTGCCCCCGGTCCGTGACCTCATAAGCCAATGTCCTCGTCACCCCGTCGGGCTCCGAGAAGTCCTTCCCCGGGAACTCGCTGCCGAACAGGACCGAGATGTAGAAGGGGTCGCTCTGGGTCAGGAG
>JAOZRQ010000056.1:0-4392 GCA_029940115.1 Desulfobacterales bacterium | reverse complement strand
GGAACTCGCTGCCGAACAGGACCGAGATGTAGAAGGGGTCGCTCTGGGTCAGGAGCGGCGACCTTCTCCGTGACCGGCATGTCGTGGTGCTCCGCATACCTGGATATGACATCCATCCCCTCGGAGAAGGTCAGTTTCGACGATATGGATGTCTGTCTCAGCCTTCCGCCGACAAACATCTTCCGCATCATCCGCGTCATCCAGCCGATGTAGCTGCCGGAGACCAGCATGGGGGCGAATTTCAGTTCCACCAGTCCGTGGCAGGTTGACGGCCTGAACCGTACGCGCCTTGTCACAGTAAACATACTCGGTCATATATTGGATCTCGTCAATCATGACCACGAAAAATCTCTGTGGGAAAAAGCCGGGTTTCTTGCCCATTCCCGAATTTTTGTCCTGTACACAGATTTGAGATGTAAAATTCTGAATGTGTGTACAGGACAAAAAAAAATGATTAAGGAAGGAAACCCGGCTTCTTCTTGCAGTTGGGGAGTCGGTCCATTTGGGAAAAAGCCGGGTTTCTCGCTCATTCCCGACTTTTTGTCCTGTACATAGATTCTGAATAACGGACCGTATGCACGCTTCTTTAAAAGAAAGGCTTGCTTTCTGCATCCTCTTTGTTTATAATTTTGAAATTTGAGGCTTGAAAATTGAAAATTCACACCACATGCAACTTGACTGCTGATTATAACGGATTTAGGGAGGCCTCGAACTTGAACTTATGTCTGCCCGCAAATGAATGCTCACGTTTGGGTTCAAGTTCACGTTCATGGGCAGAGTGGCCTCCCCGAAAAGCGTTATAATCAGCCTGACTGTCATTCCTGCGAAGGCAGGAATCCACCTTTCATCAATTTTCAAGTTCCAAATTTCAAATTTTCAAATTTCCTGATTATAACGGATTTAGGGGAGCCCGTGCCTCCCCGTTGCGGGTGCCTCACATGTCCACATGCATGTTCACGCCCATGGGCGACGGGCATGTCCGTGCCCACAAATGTCCACGGGCACGGGCCTCCCCAAAGAGCGTTATAATCAGCAAATTTCTGGTGACAAGGAATGGGAGCATGAAAAAAAATGTCCACGGGCACGGGCCTCCCCAAAAAGCGTTATAATCAGCAAATTTCTGGTGACAAGGAATGGGAGCATGAAAAAAAGTGGCAGATCACATTCCAATTTGCTCGCGCATCATAAAAAGCATCTGGCGTCTCTGGTGCGTCGGGCTCCATTTGTCCTGCGTATTGCAGAGAAGGCGAAATACCCTGTGCCTGTTCTCATCATGAAGGAGAGGCGGGAGACCGGGGAGGATGAGCGGACCGGAAAACAGCTTCAGCTGCCCATAGAGAGACCGCTGAAGAAGTCCCTTGTGGAAATCGGCTATCTGTCAGGAGAATCCCAACGCCGCTGCCTGCCGATACTGCAAAAGATCGTCGCCAACGTGCGTGATGATTCGGATGTGCCCTTGGAGCTTCAGCACTATCTGACCCAAGAGGGATTGCACCACCGGATCACCCTCCCCTTGGATGAGGAATCCGGATCGAAACTGGGGCTGATTTTCAGACTCCATTCACGGATCAAGGAGATTGACCGGGTGGAGCTGATCGCGCGGCGAGTCGCGAAGTTCACAAGGGAGGAGGCGGTTTACTGGCTTTCCCGAACCACAACATTCGGAAGCGACGCCAACCGATGGGCCCTGACCGGCCTGAGAATATTGCTCAGTGGCCAGCCAGGGGACAAGGGGATAGAGAGAATGCTCGAAAATATTCGGGAAAGAGTTGAGGATTGAAGATATGGGCACAGACAATCTCGTTTTTCTGGAAATTCTGGAATGGCTCGATGACACCGGCAAGGAGATCGTTCATCGCATTCCGGAGAAAGGCTCCGGAGATATCAAATACGGCGCGCAACTGGTGGTTCGGGAGAGCCAAGCTGGGATATTCTTCTATCAGGGGAAGGCGGTGGGCGCGTTCGGCCCGGGCCAGCACACCCTGAAGACGGGGAACATCCCGATCCTGACCAAGGTCGCCAGCCTCCCTTGGGGCTTCAAAAGTCCGTTGCGGGCTGAGGTTTACTTCGTGAATCTGAAGATGTTCACCAATCTGAAATGGGGCACCCGGGATCCGGTCGCGTTCAAGGACTCCGAACTGGGGCTGATCCGTCTGAGAGCGTTCGGAATATTCAATTTCCGGGTGTTCCAGCCTGTGCTTTTCATCAACAATTTGGTGGGCACCCAAGGGATCTACACCACCGGAGATGTGGCGGAATATCTGAGCCGGGTCATTGTCTCCCGGTTCAACGATTACATGGGGGAGACCCTCGATTCGCTGTTGAACCTTCCCGCGAAATATGACGAGCTTTCCAAAGGGCTTTCCAGACGTCTGAGCGAGGATTTCAGCCACTTGGGCCTCGATCTGATCCGGCTGTATGTCAACGCGATCACGCCGCCGCCCCAAGTGCAGGAGGCGATTGACGACCGCAGCCGCATGGGGGTCTTTCAAGATATGGACCAGCTCATGCGGATGAAGGCGGCCATGGCCATGGAGAAGGCTTCGGAAGGGGCTGGCACCATGGGCGCGGGGCTTGGCATGATGCTTCCGGCCCTGTTCGGCTCATCCTTTCCGGGGAGACAAGGGGAGCAGGCCGGTCCCCCTTCTGAAAATCCCCTCGCGGCAGGCTGTCCCGAATGTCGCAATGCGGTCCAGGAAGATGCCAAATTTTGTCCTCACTGTGGACATCAGCTGGTGGTTTTCAGACAGTGCGTGGACTGCGGAAAGAACCTGACCCCGAATGCGAAGTTCTGCTCCCGCTGTGGCCATCCTGCGGAGGAGAAGCCGAAGCCCCTCTTCTGTGCGGCCTGCGGGGGGGAGAACATGGCCGGGTCCCTTTACTGCAATCAGTGTGGGGAGAAGCTTCTGTACAACTTCCAGCTTGCCAAATGACAAATGACCGATTTCCTCATCGAACATGAATGCCCCCAATGCGGCGCGCCGGCCATCTTGGAGGAGACAGACCGTCTCATCTCCTGCGAATATTGCCGGGTCAGGTCCTATCTTTTGGCGAAGGACCATTTCCGGCTGATGTTGCCCCATTCGGCCCCGGTTCATAAAGCCCTTCTTTTCTTTCCGTACTGGCGGTCCAGGGGGATGCTCTTCTCCTGCCTTTCCCATGAAATCCGGCACAAGGTGGTGGATTTCAGCCATCAGGCCGCGGAATCCCGGCATTTTCCTGTTTCCGTGGGGCTTCGCAGTCAGGCCATGAGACTCCGGTTCCTCTCCCCGGAAACCGAAGGGCATTTCCTGAAACCCACCTTGGGTGTCAGGGAAGTCATGCGTCTTTTCAGGGAGCGTTTCAAGTCCTCCCTCCCGGAACCGGCTCTGGAGCAGATGTTTGTCAGCGAAACCTTCAGCCTCATCTATTCGCCTTTCTACATGGACCAAAAGCCCACCGAAGACGACTCACAGTTTGCAGCTTACCCTTTGCGCCTATACGACGCGATATTGAATTCACCTCTTCCATCGCCGTTGCCGGCGGATTTTGACCTCTCGCTCTTCCCTGCGGGGCCTCCCGAACAGGGGATTCGCCTGATTCCCACTCTGTGTCCCGCCTGCGGATGGGATATGGAGGGTAAGCGGGACACGCTGGTGTTGAGCTGCAAGAATTGCGATTCGATCTGGACCGCCGGCCGCGAGCGATTTGAGCGGTTGACCGCCGCGCATATCCCCGGAACCGGAGAGGGGATCCGTTATATGCCTTTCTGGCGGGTGAAAGCGAATGTTTCGGAGATCAAACTCAATTCGTATGCGGACTTGGTGCGGGTGGCAAACCTGCCGAAGGTTCTCAGAACCAACCGCGACACGCCTGAATTCTGTTTCTGGGCCCCTGGGTTCAGGATCCGACCTCGGATTTTTCTGAACCTGTCCCGGAACATGACCCTCTCCCACCCCCCGGAAAATCTGATTCCGGGACATCCGGACGGCCGGTGCGGGCCAGTCACCCTGCCGGCCACCGCGGCCGCGAGGAGTTTGAAAGTCTGTCTCGCCAGCTTCATGAAACCCCGGAAACGCATTCCGGAACTGCTTCCGAAGATAAAGATAAGACCAAAGGAATTCCTCTTGGTGTATGTGCCGTTCCAAGAGAAACATCATGAGCTGGTCCAACCTGAATTTCAACTGGCGGTGCATCAGAACATGCTGAGGTGAGTCTGTTCAGTTTGTAGTTCCGCCTCTCGGCGGTTTCACACGAAGATATCGCCATGCACGGCGGCACAGAGAAAGTTCAGTTTGTAGTTCCGCCTCTCGGCGGTTTCACACGAAGATATCGCCATGCACGGCGGCACAGAGAAAGTTCAGTTTGTAGTTCCGCCTCTCGGCGGTTTCACACGAAGATATCGCCATGCAC
>JAOZRQ010000474.1 GCA_029940115.1 Desulfobacterales bacterium | reverse complement strand
ACAAGTCCCTACGGGACAACGAAAGAACGATCCCCCCAATTTGTAAATGCGCCCGTTGGAAACAAATTAAAGCCAACTAAAGGATTCAATGGGATGACTTATTTTGCTGAAGACTTCTCAACAGCCGAATATTTTGCATTTGAAAGCATCGCAAAATATATGCCGGATCAGCAGACACCCAAATCCCTGACTGTCATTGAATTCAAGATACCGAAGCAACTGGCCGGGGATATGGGACTCTTCAAACGAAATCCGATCGGAGCGATGGAGGGGATGCCATTTGTTGATATTGCTGGCGGAACCGGTTTTGAAAGGATCTTGTCGGGAGAGGGGTTAAAAAAATTTAACGATGCACTCAGACAAGGAATTATATGAGCCGACGCTATAAAACGAAGAAACCCGGTTTCTGACACGGTTCCGCGTCATGGAAACCTGATCGCCCAATCCCCTGAAGGCTGAAACCGGGTTTCTTTCAGAGGTGACCGTTGTCAGTTGCCAGTTGCCAGTTGTCCGCCAGTGATCCGACGGATAATGGATGATGACGGACAACAGGCAACGGACAACCGACAGGAGAATGAAGATGGAGAAAAGAGAGATTCAGGAAGCAGCGATCCGGCGAAACGTCAGCTGGATCGAAGTAGTGGAGAGAAGCCTCGGTGATTTTGGAAATGACAGATTGACCAAACAGGTGATGAAAGCCGCGGGACAAAAATGTGCCCAACAGATACTCACCGAGTGCGAAAACATACTCGGCAAGAAGCCGGAGACTGTGGATGAGCTCATTGAGGCCACCAATCGGCGGAGGAAGGAAACGCTGAATATCGACAGTCTTTGGGAAAGGGAGGGGAACAGCGCTCATCTGCTGATCCGTGAATGCGGATGCACCCTTGTCAAAGCCGGGCTTGCAAAACCGAATCCCGTTCACTGCCTATGTTCCGTGGGTCTGATAGAGACTTATTTCTCCTCGGTCTGCCACGGGTCGGTGAATGTGGAGATTGTCCGGGCCATCGGACAGGGGGATGAGGTGTGTGAATTTCATGTGACCTTTACTGAATGATGGTTCTGGGTTCTGGATCAATCTGATCCGTCCGTTTCATCATCTGGTGGTCGGTGCCATGATCCGGGCGGGGTTGAAACAAAAGGATGAATGACATCAAATGGAACTCAACAACTTTATACATGGAGCAGACTGGAACGATTTTCCCCAGGATATTCGCAACCAAGCCCGCCGTTGCTTATTGGACACTCTCGGTGCAGGCATCAGCGGACGCTGTACGGAACTGTCACAGATCATCCACGACTTTGCCGCATCGGTTTACGGGGGAGAGGGTGCGCATCTGTGGCTGGACGGTCGGGAAGTCTCTCCTCCCGGGGCAGCCCTGGCAAACGGCATGACAATTGATTCGCTGGACATTCATGACGGACATCCCCTGACCAAAGGACATGCCGGCGCAGCCATCGTGCCTGCCTTGTTCGCCACTACGCCGACAAAAAAGAGTGCAAGGATAATTTCCGGCCAAGAATTCATGACCACTCTGGTGATCGGCTATGAAGTTGCCCTGCGAGCCGGAATGGCCCTGCATTCCACAGCGTGTGACGTTCACACGTCCGGCGCATGGAACGCCTTGGGCTGCGCGGCCATGACCGCCCGCCGTCTCGGACTGACCACGGAACAGACCCGACATGCCTTGGGCATTGCCGAATACCACGGCCCCCGTTCACAGATGATGCGTTGCATTGACTATCCGACCATGCTCAAGGACGGATCCGGATGGGGCGCAATGACCGGCGTCAGCGCGGCGATCATGGCCCGGAGCGGTTTTACGGGCGCACCCGCCCTGACGGTGGAGAGTGAGCCGGTCAGGGAGATTTGGGCAGACTTGGGAAAAGACTGGCAGATCATGGAGCAATATTTCAAACCCCATGCGGTCTGCCGATGGGCCCAGCCGGCGATGGAAGGCGCGTTGGCCCTGCAAAAGATTCATCAGATAACGCCGGAAAGCGTGAAGCGGATAATCATATCCACATTTCACGAAGCGGTCTGTCTGAAGTGCCGGCAACCTCGAAACACAGAAGAGGCCCAGTACAGCCTCCCCTTCCCGGTTGCCGCGGCAATGGTTTACGGCCAGCTGGGCGCATCCGAACTGAAAGGGGACGCGCTGACAAATCCCGTCCTCCTTCGCCTTGTGGATTGCATGGAACTCCTCGAAGACGACACGTTCAGCAGACGCTTTCCGGCCAGACGCTTTGCCCGGGTCCGAATCGAGACAACAGATGGGGAGACTTATGACTCAGGCGAAACTGAGGCCAACTGGGATGCCACCGCACCGCCGACAGACGCCGAACTCCGGGACAAATTTCGCCAGTTGGCGAGGGAACAGTTGTCTGACACCCGGGCAGACGAATTGGAACGAGCCGTATGGAGCTGCGCTGATCTGCCTGATTCGGGGATGCTTTTGGCGCTGATGACATCGAAGTGACCCTGAGCCTGTGTACAGGAATAGGGATTATTCATTCAGGAGGTGATGAAAATGCAAGTATCTCCATAGCAGACCAACTTCCCTTTTTCAAAACGTCGGATGACAGAGGCTACTCGGGGGTCATCGGCGCACGGGTGCTCAGACGGATAAGTCTCGGAAAAGGGGCTGAGATCATGGGGATGGGAGAGGACGCGTGTCTCGGACTGTTGAATGATCTGAAGGTGGCGTACTCTTATCTTGAGGAGGAGGACATAGAGATGGAGATGAATTATTGGGAAATAGAGGCATTTCAGAAGCTGAGTGTCGTCCGACCGGGAATCATCACGGATGCTTTGAAAGAATTGTGGAAGATCAGACCCGAATTGTACAAGATGGTCGTGATCAACGCCTATCTCGACGAAAAGATCAACCTGACAAAGGCCGCGGAGAACCTCGCATTGAATTTGGAAAGGAACTGAGGGAGAAAGGGATTCCTGTCATGACACCTTCCCAAGAGGATGTGATCGCTGAAGTTGAGGCGATAACGAGGTGGCAATGAAATGATGGATGTTGTTGTCAACAACACAGTTTTGTCCAATTTTGCTTTTGTTAATGGGGAAAATCTTGTCAGCAAAATCTTTGAGGGAAAACTTTTCGCACCTGAAGAGGTGTTTCGGGAACTTAAGATCGGTGAGGAGCGAAGGGTTGTTCCGAAGCGGGATTGGTCATGGATTCAGGCACTCAAACTTGAGACAGGGCAGGAACAGGAGGCAAGATGACCATTGACATCAAAGACTTTTTCCGGAACTGCAATCCGACCGCGACCATCAATTACGCGGATATGGAGCAACGGAAATATTACATTGACTTCTCATCAGTGAGGGAAGGCCAAGGCATTGAGGGGATGGCGGACAACATCACCTGGTCCCCGGATGAATTTAGTTGCCAGTTGTTCACCGGCCACATCGGTTGCGGAAAGTCAACCGAGCTGTTGCGACTCAAAGCCCTCTTGGAAAAGGAGGGGTTTCATGTGGTCTATTTCGGAGCGGATCAGGTCTTGGAGGTGCGGGATGTGGACATCAGCGACATCCTGTTCGCCATCGCCCGGCAGGTGATTGACAGCCTGAAGTCGGTCGGCATTGAGCCGTCGCCGAAGGAGAACTTCGGGCTCCTGCTGGACGGGATGCTCAGGACCCTCAGAGAGATCATCCCCAAGGTTGCGGACGGTCTGACCACCAATCTGTACAGTGTCATAGAGGAGTGGCTGGCAAAGGCGAAGGACAGCCCGGACATCCGCAACCGTCTGCGGAGCTATTCGGAGCCCTTCACGCCCACAATCCTGGAAGCCGTCAACAGGGAACTGCTGGCCCCCGCCATCCGCAACCTTGTTCAAGACGGAAAAAGAGGCTTGGTGGTGATTGTGGACAACCTGGACCGGGTTGAGAACGTCATCAAGGTCGGGAAGATGCAGCCTGAATACCTCTTTGTGGACCGGGGCGAGCAGTTGAAGCTGAACTGCCATGTGGTTTACACGGTTCCATTCGAGCTGACCTATCAGGAGGGCAATCGGCTCATGGAGAGATTCAGCGACTGCTCGGTGCTGCCCATGATACCGGTGACGCACAGGGATGGCCGGGAAAACGCCGAGGGCATGGCCCTGATGCGACAGATGGCCCTCTCCCGTGCGTTTCCGGACAAGGATGATGCACACAGGGATGAGCATCTCACCGAGATATTTGACCGCAAGGAGACTCTTGACAGATTGTGCCGCGTCAGCGGCGGTCATGTCCGGCGGTTTCTGAGATTTCTTCATCTCAGCATCAAGAGGCAAAAACGCCTGCCAATCTCTGAGCAGATGCTGGAGGATGTGATCCGTGAAGATCGGAACAAACAGGCACGCTCCCTTTCGGATGAGGAATGGGAGGTTCTCAAGCAGGTGAGGCGTGACAAAAAGGTCCGCAAGTCGGAGCTGTTCCAACACCTGCAACGACAGATGTTCATCTTTGAGTATCAGGATCGGAACGGGGCTTATGCGGATGTCAATCCGGTTCTGGCGGACGCGGCAGAGATGGAAGAGGGAAGGGTTAAGGGTTAAGGATTAAGGGTTAAAGATGAAAGCCGACTTGCTTTATAACCCTGTGGACAGAACAAGTAGGACGATTTTTCAAATCGTCCCAAAACAGAGTAGGACGATTTTTCAAATCGTCCCAAGACAAAGCAGAACAAGTCACCCTGTGTACAGGAAAAAAGTCGTAGAGCGAAGTTCCGCCCCACCAATTCCAACTACGATTGAAGCGTTTCTTCTCCTGAACACAATCCATCGCTACATCACTGATTACAGGAGTGAGACAAATGTCGTTAGTTCTTGCAGGCAGAAGGATAGAGCGGGTCGGAATCGCGGACGATAACAGACACGCCAGGGAAAGCGTGGAATCCGTGGTCGAGGCGGCTGACCTGACACCGCTGCCCGAAGACGGCCCGCTTCCCGATCTGGACATGTTTGTGACGTCTGTGATGAGGCTTGCGGATGCCGTCATCTGCGAGCATCGTCTCAAACACGGAAAATATGCTCGTTTTGACGGGGCTGAGGCCGCGGCCCGTTTCTACAAATCAAGTTTTCCCGCTGTGTTATGCACGGCCTGGGGCAAGGCCGACGCGGACGCCATCCGCAAGTACCGGCCTTACATCCCCGCGCTGATCCCGGCTCGGGATGCCGACCCCGATAGCATCGTGAGGGGATTTGAACGCTGCATCGGCGAGTTCCGCAATCAGTTCACGCCCGGCCGGAAGCCTTGGCGGACACTGGTGAGGGTCGAGGAGGCGGAGGCGGACTCGGTGCCCGCCCTGTTCTATGTTGTCCTTCCGGGCTGGAATTCAAGGGAGATCATCCGATTGCCTCTTGACCTGATTCCGCCGGCCTTTCGGGACAGGATAAGGCCCGGCACCCGATTTCATGCCTTGGTGAACAAGGGCGCAGAGAGCCAGGAGGATCTTTACTTTGACCAATTTGAATTTGACGGGCGCATTCACGAGTTGGGGGATCGCTCCTTCATTGTCCCGCAGGGACTTGTG
>JAOZRQ010000902.1 GCA_029940115.1 Desulfobacterales bacterium | reverse complement strand
CTGAGAACAGCGTTCGACTGAGCTCTCGCCGAAGTCCCGGCAATTCATTGCCGGGACCCAATTCCTCACCCATTGTCTTGTCCCGTAGGGACAACTGAGAACAGCGTTCGACTGAGCTCTCGCCGAAGTCCCGGCAATTCATTGCCGGGGGATCAAATCCGCCCGGCTCGTTCAGTCCTGTAAGGATGGCTGAACTCATGGGAAGATTCAGGAGAGTGACAAATTGCCGGGTTATTCTCAAATCCCCCTAACGAGCTGCCAATCCCAAACTATTGAGATTTTGTTCCAAAAGCAACCTCTTGCAAAGCGTGAATGGCCTCCTCTATTCCTATCTTCCCATCATTGTTCATATCTGCGTCGGAAGAAACAATACCATCTGTGCCCAGACCTGCCAACACTTTTAAAATCAGTATGACATTGAACAGACTCTCAGGTATTTCGTCATCAACAGGATTCTTAGGATCTTTTCCGTTGTCAACTTCGGACCCGTCAGTTTCTCCGCCCTTGTCGGTGTCCGTAAGATTCGGATCAGTCTGAAGATTATACTCCGACAAATCATCCAGACCGTCACCGTCTGTATCCGCTTTGGTCGGGTCTGAAGAAAACTCATACTCCTGACCGTCGCCGAGCCCGTCCTCGTCAGTATCCGAAACCTGCGGATTGCTGTTCATCTCATATTCCTGAATGTTTGAAAGACTGTCGCCGTCAGGATCACTTTGCGAATCATCAGTTTCGGGATTTAATGCGTAGGTTTTCTCCCAGCCATCCGGCATTCCGTCATGGTCAGCATCCGAAAGATCGTAATAAACGCTGATGCTGTAAATGCCGATTTTGCCTGAAGTGCCTGCTGTTATCGTAATCGGAACCTCAACTGCATGATCGCCGCCGTCTCTGGTTACGGATGACGAGAGGTATTGGCTGAACTCCGGTGTCAGATCTTCTATCAGAACATATTCTTCGACATGACCTTCGGTGTTCCACTCAGCAGTGCCGTTGTTTCCGACATCCACGGACAATCCTGCGGGAGATTCTGAACTGTCAGCGACCAAGTCCATGGCCGCATATCTCACTGAGGCATCTTTTGGCAGAGTCACAGAAACCCTCAATGAGAGGTTATCCTCCGAAAACTCGGCCGGAATGGTGAATCTGCCGTCAGCAAAACTGTTCTGTTGGAACCCCGGTGACGGAACAATTATCCTCACAGGGACTTCAAGCGTTCCCGTCTCGGCCGATGTGACGCTGATGCTGCTCTTATAAACGCCGTCCTGAGCGTCACTCGGGATGCTGATCGTGAATGGTGTATTATAACCGCCGTCTGCGAATATGGTGCTGTAGAAAAACCGGCTTTTCCCCTCAATGGACAATGCCGCGTGGTCCGAGTTTTCAGGCGTCGCCATGATGATGTCAACATCGGTGAGCGGTTCGCTTTTTCCGGATTCGCCCACACTCAGATTGATCTGTTCGGAAGCGTCCTTGCATGGGAGAGGATGGCCACCGTGTCAATCTGCCCATACTTGGAGACAATCTCCAT
>JAOZRQ010000473.1 GCA_029940115.1 Desulfobacterales bacterium | reverse complement strand
CACAAACTCACAAACTCACAAACTCACAAACTCACAAACTCACAAACTTGATTTACATGGGAGTGTATGCGATTCACTGACCACTGACCATTGACCCATATGCATATGCGTAAAGAACTCATCGGCATCATTTTGTTTTTTTTGGCTGTGTTCACCCTGATCAGCCTATTATCGTACAGTCCGTTGGACCCGTCGCTTCACCATGCTGTATCCTCGGCGCATGTTCATAACCTGCTCGGTCTGCCGGGTGCCTCTCTTGCCGGCGCGCTGGCGGGATTTTTCGGAATGGCCGCGTTCTGGATACCTGCAATCTTTCTTCTGCTCAGTATCCCCTTCTTTCTGAACGCTCATAAAAAGAGACTCATCCGGCGCGTCAGTGGCGGGATACTCCTTATCGTGACCACCGGGTGTCTGCTGACATTCCGGCAGTCCCATTATCTGATCTTCGGGATAAATATCTCAGCCGGCGGCATCATCGGAACCCTAGTTCCCCCCTTCCTGATCAGCCATGCCACGTTCACAGGATCCCTCCTTCTGCTGATTCTCGCATGGGGTAGCGGTCTGGTCTTGGCCGCGGGGATTCCCCTGACGCCTCTGATGACTTTTGAAACATCCTGCCGGAAAAAAATTTCTGCGGGAATCCATCGCGTAAGAACACAGGTTGTCATACGGAGAGAACGAAGGAAGCGGAAAAAAGCTGTAAGCTCCAAGCTCTAAGGTGTTGAAGGCTCCAGCTTACCCTAAGGACGAATAATGGATAGACCAGAACAACCAGAGAAGCCCCTGTCTGATATCTCCCGGGAACTCTCCAAGGCGATTCACCATCATCAGTCCGGGCAACTGGCAGAGGCGGAACAGATTTACAGGGCCATACTCGACATCCAGCCGGACCACCCGGAGGCAACCCATATGTTGGGGATTTTGGCGCATCAGTCGGGCAGACATGGTGTCGCGGTGAATTTGATCGTCAAGGCCATTCAGATCAATCCAGACGATCCGCACTATTACAACAACCTCGGCGCGGCCCTCAAAGAACAGGGGCGATTGGACGAGGCGATGGCCTGCTACCGGAAGACCCTGCAACTCCAGCCGGACTATGCGGAGGCCTTCAACAACATGGGAAACGCGCTCAGGCAGCAGAGAAAGCTGAATGAAGCAATTGCCGCGTATCAGCAGGCGATCCGCCTGAAACCGGATTTTCTGAAGGCATACACGAACATGGGGATCGCGTTCAAAGACCAAGGCTTGCCAGATGAGGCGATTGCCTGTTATCAACGCGCGGTGCAGATCCAGCCGGACCATGCCGACGCGTATGATCGGATGGGGAACACCTTCAGGGATCAGGGGAAGATGGCCCAAGCCGTATCCGCGTATGAAAAGGCCTTGGCGATCCGGCCGGATCCCGGCATCAAGGTGAGGAAAGCCCTGATGGTCCCTCCCATCAACGAATCAAAGGCGCAGATTGAGCAGATCCGGAAAACATTGATTGAGAACCTTGAACGGTTGAAAAATGAGAATCTCAGGCTCCATGACCCGCATCAGCAGATGGGAACCCCCAATTTCTACCTCGCGTATCATGGGCTGAACGACAGGGATATCCAGAAAAAAATCGCCGACTTCTACATTCACGTGTGCCCCGATCTTTGTAAAGACTTGACAGTCAAGGACCGAAGGCTTGACTCATCAAATCCCAAGTTTCAAGTTTCAAGCTTCAAGCTTCAAATCGCATTCGTCTCCATCCATCTCTATCATTCCACCCAGCAGACGGTGGGGAAGCTGACCCAGGGCATCATCACTCACCTCTCCAGAGAGAAATTTCATGTGACCCTCTTCTGTTTCTCAGGAAGGAACAATCAGCGGGCAGAGCGCCTCGGTGCAGATCAGATTGTGCTTCTGCCAAACAAGTTGAGGGAGGCCCGCGAAAAAATCGCTGAACATTCACCGGATATCCTGTTCTATCCTGACATCGGCATGGATTCCCTCACCTATTTTCTGGCCTTCTCACGCTTGGCTCCGGTGCAGTGCGTGACATGGGGCCATCCGGTGACCACCGGCATCCCGAACATG
The DNA here is from genome assembly GCA_029940115.1 of Desulfobacterales bacterium. GTDB lineage: Bacteria > Desulfobacterota > Desulfobacteria > Desulfobacterales > 4be13 > JAOZRQ01. The sequence goes on along the minus strand of JAOZRQ010000473.1, from coordinate 3,486 downwards.
GACTACTTTCTGACATCGGAACATTTGGAGCCGCCGGATCCGACGGATCATTACTCAGAGCGACCCGTTCTTCTGAAACGCCTGCCAGTTTACTATTATCGGCCCGACCCGTTGACGGAAAAACGGTCACGGAAGCGATTCAACCTTCCCGAAGAGGCGAATCTCTATGTATGCCCCCAAGCACTGTTCAAGTTTCATCCCGATTTCGACCCTGCCCTCCGCGAGATCCTGCGCCATGATCCCCGGGGGCTGCTCGTCTTCCTCGAAGGGTCATACCCGCATTTCACCACGCGGATCCGGGAGCGTCTGAACCGGGCATTTCCGGACATGATCCATCGGGTCTGCTTTCTCCCGTTCATGCCGCATAAGGATTTCTTGTCCCTCCTGATGCTGGCGGACGCGCTGATTGATCCCCCCTATTTCGGGGGCGGCAACACCACTTATGAGTCCTTTGCCCTGGGCCGGCCCATCGTGACATGGCCCGGCCCCTTCATGCGCGGCAGAGTCACCCTTGGCTGCTACCGACAGATGGGCGTCATGGACTGCGTGGCCAATGATGCCAACTCATACATCAGCCTCGCGCTCCGCCTCGCCAATGACAGACCGTGGAGAGATGAAGTCCGGGAGAAAATCCGAGCCAACGCGGACAAGCTCTTCGAGGAGATGGAAGCCGTCAAGGAGATCGAACACTTCTTTGAACGGGCGATGGGCAATGGGCGATGGGCGATGGGTGAGCGGCGAGCGGAAGGCGGCGAGCGGCAAGGGGCGAGCGGCGAGAGAATCGGAACCCGTGGCCTCTCGCCCCTCGCCCCTCGTCCCTCGCCCATAGCCCATAGCCCCTCGGCCCCCTCGCCCCTTGCCCTCTCGCCCGATTTTGAAAAAGCGATTCAATGCTATGAGTCCGGGCACCCCCAAGAGGCGGAGACGATTTGCCAGGCGATCCTTGAGACCGATCCGAACCATGGGGATGCCCTGCATCTCTCCGGGGTGATCGCGCATCAGACCGGGAAAAAGGAGCTCTCTGTGAATCTGATTCGCCGAGCCATCCAGGCTGATCCCGGAAAAGCCTGTTATCATAGCAGCTTGGGGATCACCTTTCAGGATCAGGGGAAGACCAATGAGGCGGTGGCCTGTTATCAGAAGGCCCTGCAAATCCGGCCCGATTTTGTCGAGGCTTACAGCAACATGGGGTTTGCCCTTCTGGATCAGCGGCGGACCGATGAGGCCATCGCCTGTTATCAGAAGGCCCTGCAAATCCGGCCCAATGACGCGGTCGCGTACAATGACATGGGAACCGCACTTCAGGAGCAGGCCAAGGTGGATGAGGCCGTGGTCTGTTATCAAAAGGCGTTGCAGATCCGCCCGAACTACCCGGAGGCCTATAACAATCTGGGGAACGCGTTCAAGGAGCAGCAGAAGCTGGATGAATCCATCCAATGCTACAAAAAGGCCCTGGAACTGAACCCGGACTACACCAAAGCCCACAGCTATCTCATCCGCCAGCTTCAGCAGACCTGTGCATGGGATGAGGTGGAAAGACTGATGCCGAGGCTCGACGAACTGACCCGAAACGAGCTGGAAAGCGGTCTGAAGACATCTGAAAGCCCATTCATGAATGTGACCCGAACCATGGATTCCTCGTATAATCTCGCGGTGGCGAAGTCCTGGGCTGATGACGCGGCAAAGCCGATGCGGCACCTGAACCTTTCCTTTTCCTTTGATGATCGTCGTCCATTGTCCGTTGCCAGTGGTTCGTTGATGGACGGCGGACAACGAACAACGACCCATAAGCCACAGACAACAAACCACAAGCTACAGAGGACGGACAACGAACCAATCAAGATCGGCTACCTTTCCGGCGATTTCCGCAACCACGCGGTCTCCCATCTCATGCTCGGTCTGTTCGGGTTGCATGATCGGCGGACCTTTCGTGTGTGTTGTTACTCCTACGGGCCGGATGACGGGAGCGAGTATAGGGAGCGAATAAAACGGGACGCGGACAAGTTCGTTGACATCCGCACACTCAGCCATGCGGACGCGGCGAGGCGCATCCATGACGATCGGGTGGATATTCTCGTGGAACTGGGGGGACACACAAAGGACGGCAGACTCGGCATCTGCGCGCTCCGTCCCGCGCCCATTCAGGCCACCTATCTCGGATTTGCCGGGACCACCGGCGCGGATTTCATTGACTACATCCTCACGGACAGCATCGTGACCCCTGAGGAACATGCGCCCTTCTACACAGAGAAATTTGTCTATATGCCCCACTGCTTCCAGATCAACGATAATACCCAACCCATCTCGGAGAAGAATTGGACCAAGGCGGATTTCGGGATCCCTGAGGAGACATTTCTCTTCTGCTCCTTCAATCACGGATACAAGATCGAGCCGGTGATGTTCGGTGTCTGGATGCGGATTCTCCAACAAGTTTCCAAAGGAGTGTTATGGTTGCCAGTGAAGAGCGAGACCGGAAAAAGGAACATAAGGGAGGCGGCTCGGGTCCGGGGCGTGGATCCGGAAAGGCTTTTCTTCGCGGAGCGGTTTCCCACCAAAGGGGAGTATCTCGCGAGGATCCGGCTTGCGGATTTGGTTCTCGACACCCGGATCTACAACGGGCATACCACCACCAGCGACGCGTTGTGGGCCGGCGTGCCGGTGATCACGTTGCAAGGGGGGCATTACGCGTCCCGGGTCGCGTCGAGCATTCTGACCGCGGTGGGGTTGCCGGAGCTGGTCACCCATGGTCTGAACGCGTATGAGGGCCTTGCGGTGCGATTGGCGAATGATCCTGAAGAGTTGGGGGGGATACGGCAGAAGCTTGAGGGAAATCGGTTGACCGCGCCGCTGTTCGACACGGCGGGATTTGTCAGGGACTTGGAGCGGGCTTATCGGAAAATGTGGGAGAATTTTTTGGATGGGAAAGGGGCGAGGCAGATTGCGGTCTCCGCCGCGCCATAGCTTACGGATTCCGGAGTTCAGAGGAAACATTCCGGAGTTCAGAGTTTACTCTGTGAAGCATTCCGGAGTGCAGAGTTTACTCTGTGAGTGAGTGTCCGGAAAGCCGTACAGAGGAAACTCTGAACTCCGGACGATCTTTTTGTTGAACTATGGCTGTGTACAGGACAAAAATCAGGAACAGGCGAGAAACCCGGCTTTTTTCAAAACGGGCCGATCTCCCGACTGCAAGGAAAAGCCGGGTTTCTTTCCCAAATCATTTTTTTGTCCTGTGCACAGGAACTATGGAGATGGGGGCGAGGCAGGTTGCGGTCGCCTTGGTATGACCCAACGGGACGCGGAGCGTCCGGTCTGCGTTCCACGCGGAGCGTGGGAACGAGATGGATCTTCCGGTCTGCGTTCCCACGCGGCGCGTGGGAACAAGTTGAGTTGAAATTCTTCTCCTCGATTCCATACCTCCCGAAGTCCTCGTTCCCGATCCGTTCGGGTGTCATCAAGGACTCGGCGTCGTACTCCCCCATCTCCGAC
>JAOZRQ010000901.1:0-1391 GCA_029940115.1 Desulfobacterales bacterium | reverse complement strand
TTTTGAAATCTGCCGTTGGGAAAAAAGCCGGGTTTCTTGCCACCACAAGAAAAAGTCGGGTGTCTCCTTTTGAAACCCGGCTTTTTCTGGCGGTTTTGAAATCTGCCGTTGGGAAAAAAGCCGGGTTTCTTGCCACCACAAGAAAAAGCCGGGTCTTCTTTTTTGTCCTGTACACAGGATGTAATTAATCACTTTCGGCTTATTTGAAGGATGTCCGGCAAAAAAAACAAGTTTTTGGGTATCTTCACAATCAAAAAAGAATCATTCTATCATAAAAAAAACTTTCAGGCTATGACAAAATAGCACATTTTTTTTGATGCGGTTCTGAAAATGGATCAGACAACCTTCCCCTTGTGAGCCGCGGATGCCATTGCCAATCTTTGCACTCCTTTTGTCTGAGCCCTCACAGACAGGGAGAACCGGGTTTGCACACACTCAGGCCACCCTGACACCAGGGGACTGGCATCAAAAGCCATCCGCGTTCATCCGCGTTCATCTGCGGTTGAAACATCACAGGGAGGACAAAAGTTCTTTGCCAAAAAGCCCCGAAAAAACCCGGCTTCGCGTTAAGGAACGCGAATTAAACAACTTGTGCACTTACGATTTCCTGACCTCTTTATTTTCAAGGCATCTGAAATCAAATGCACAAGTTAAAAAAAACTCAATCCTAAAAATCATTAGCGATAAAATTACAACAGGCTAGAGCTGTCAGAGAAGCCGGGTTTGTTCGCCTGAAACCCACGGCAACAAGCAAACGAGCCTTAACCCTTAACCCCTTAACCCTTAACCCTGTTTTTTGGGAGCGTCCATGACGTCGCTTGACGACGACACATGCATGGATGAGAATCCAGGCTGGGGATTCCGGACGGGACAAGGGCGGGATTGTCCGATTCCGGCATGAACATGGACTGGCCTCCATTGGGGCGGGATGTCTTTGGAGGGGGTCGTGGCGGGATCGTCGGAGACTCCGGAGGCCCACCCCGGGTCACGGACATCGTGGGCCTGCCGGGGGGATGTGCGGATCAGGGAATGCCTAGAGACGGACGGACACTCGGGAGGATGGGGGGACAAACTGCGGGAGATGGAGGGGATTCCGGGGAGATGGGATCTGTCTGTCCCGAGGTGGCATCCATCTGACTCACCCCAGAAGGAAGGTCGCCATTTTCACGCCAAGCGTGACAAGATCAGAAACGGCGTGAACCTGTTGAAATGTGTGGAAAAACGGTGATTTGAGGAGATTGGGGGAATGTCAGGATGCGGCTGAATGGTTGGGAAAGGAATGAGGGAGGGTCTGAACCCCCGAACACAGGAGGTTCAGACCAGACAAAGACCGCATGGGCCTTGTGGTCCCGCCAAGGGAACAGTTGTCTGGATCGTCTCGAAAAAAGTCG
>JAOZRQ010000900.1 GCA_029940115.1 Desulfobacterales bacterium | reverse complement strand
CTCACACCGCCTGAAGGCGGAACTGCAAACTGCGCCCGGGACAATCTTTTTGTTGAATTCTATAAGTGGCTTATCTGGAGTGACCCTTCCGATCAGAGGTCAGGGTGGCATCTTCCCCCTTTCCCCTCGCCCCTCTGAAAGAATCCGACAGATCCGCCGATATCCTGTGACAGGATCCGTTTCAGCCAGCGTCTCAATCTGTTCCAGCGTCTCCTTTGGCATCTCCTTCCCGGCGGATGAGGTTTTCCATTCCTTCACGCATATCCCCAAGATGTCCCGTGAGGGGATGTTGCGACGCAACAGGCTGGTCAGCCCCTGTGTGGAATCTCTTTCCGAGGCGTATGCATGTTCCGCTGATGTACGCTCCTCACGAGGCGGCATTAGATATGTCGAATTTTTCCATACAAATAGCCCGGCCAGCACGACAAGTCCCCAGAAGAGTCCGTGGAGGCGATATTTGCGGGCAAGACCGGAGATGCCAAGGGTTTCCCGGATGCCGAGATGCGACTCATCAAACACGACGGAAGCGTTCTCCCCGACAAACCATGTGAGCAGTTCAGGGTGGCGTTCCGTACGCAATGCCTCGTTGCTGAAAAGATAGGCATCCGTGGAAAAGACGAGGCTTCCCCTGCCAAAAGGCTTTTCGATCATCACCGGATGATTGTCGCAACTGTAAATGACCTTCCACGGGCCTGTCAGTTCATCAATCCACGGGCCTGTCAGTTCATCAAAATAGATCGGCGTATGCCAAGTCACAGTCTGTGGGAGGCCGTTTTCAGATATGTTCAGACATGCCTCTTTTTGAGAAAATGGAGTTTCTGAACGGGAGACATGTAAGCCCCAGCGGGAGATGAGCGGGAAGGCCGGGAAGCTGTCTGACTCGTTTTCCTCTGATCCATTTTCCTCTGATCCATTTTCCTCCGACTCGTTTTCCTCCGACTCGTTTCCGTCTGACCCGTTTTCCTCTGATCTGCTGTTCCTGATGTTTGGCGGTCCCCTTTCTTTCATGGGCAAAAAGGAGAATACCAGGCGTCCCCCGCCGGCCGCCAGCCGCTCCAAGTTTTTGACGCTCTTCTCTCTCATCCACATCAGATGATGGACAGGAACTCCGAGATAAAACAGGGTCGTATTCTGGTGAAAATCTGCTTCGGGCAGGGGGTCAAAATTGCGGCTGACCGACACCGTTCCAAGATTTTCAAGACTCTCGTAAAGGGCCCGGGTTCCCAACGGGTCCGACCGGAGAGACGAATACGCGGGATACACATCCCCCGCCTCAAAACGGAGCAACAACAGCTTGAACACCCCGATCAGAAAAATGGCGGAAAGGATGAGTACGGCAATTGTTGTTTTTTGATTCTGCATGATGTCGTCAATATCCGAATACAAACTGAGGTCTGGATAAAAATAAGGTCCAAGTTCACGCCTCACGCCCCACGTTTCACGCCCCACGTTTCACGCCCCACGTTTCACGCCCCACGTTTCACGCCTCACGTTTCACGCCCCACGTTTCACGCCCCACGTTTCACGCCCCACGTTTCACGCC
>JAOZRQ010000472.1 GCA_029940115.1 Desulfobacterales bacterium | reverse complement strand
TCCGAGAGACTGTTTTGTAAGGGAAAGAGCTTCAACACGGATTACCAGAGAGCCATATAACTTCCCCAAACAATAAAGGCGGAAAGGATAGCCCGTGATGTCAGAAAACGACCAGCACCTGCTTGACAACGCCATGGATAGCGATTTCGAACTGGAGACGATCATAGCGGATTCCCATGAAAGCTATGTCAAGCTTAAGAAGATTCTTGAAAAAGGGCGCAAAGAAGCTTTCAAATCAGCAATAGATGCTTTTGTAAAACAAGGAGATTCAGAGAATCTGGCCATAGCGTTGCGCCTGTTCGGAGACAAATCTGTCAACTGCCCTATTGTCGGAGCTTTTTCCCAAGGGAGTTCCAATAAGTCTGAGGTATCGGAATCTTTCTTTTCAGAGATAGAAAAAGGGGTTGCCCGGTATCTGACAGAAAAAGCAGAGAAACTTTATGAAAAAGCAGTATCTCCCAACGACATTCCTTATAAGTTCCGCAACAACTGGCTGGAAAAAGCGATCCGTATTCTTTTAGATCTTTGTGACCGCTCTGATTCTCCTGAATGGAAGCACGACGACATAAAACCATCATGGCAAATTTATCATTTTATTTCAGAAAATTATCTCAAAAGAGGTCTGAGTGTCTTACCTAAGGGAAAAGGCGTGTCAGCCCCGGAAAAGAAAATCCAGGCAATGACAAACGCCTTGGAATGGGTTGATAAGGCAGAGGAAAAAGTTGACAACGAGCTGGCAGTTGCTTTCACACGAGTAAGAATTCTTTATGAATTGTACCGTATGGATAAAAGAGGATATGAAAAAAGATTGGCAGAAGCGGCCAAAAAGGCTGTGAACATGTCGTCGGAGTTTAACCCGAACACCCCTTTCGGCATCTTTGTCTTAGGGCTTTACTGCCAGTTTCATTCGGATACAGAATCAGACAGACTGATTTTGTCCAAAACAGACATTCAGGCCCAAGAAGATGTGCTGCCCTCTCCGTCATTTGTCCAAGCTCGGGCCGCATACCGCCTTTATAAGAAGGAAGCTTCGGAAAAGGATGATATCGCCCAACAGATGATGGACAAAGCCGGTGAGGCCGTCAAAAATATGGACCGCTTTGATCTTTTTTCGCCAATATGGGATGATCTGATTGGATATTCGCTCTGAAAAAATTGATGGCTGGCAGAAGCTTGCATGGGATGCATGGAAGCGATGCTATGAAAAAGAATTACGCATGGGATTCGGCTTACAGATCCGGCAATACTGGTCTCGACTGGCCCCCCTCTTTGAATTGGCCTATGAGGGTGCTATGTCCGAAAACAATGTGAAGAAAGCGGTCCAAGTGATAGATTCTCTGAAAAGCAGGACTGCTCTCACATGGGGAGAAATGGATCAGTTTTTGTCCGGCCAGATGAGCGGCAGGGCAGAGGAGATAAGGGAACATCGAAAAAAATATTATTTCATTGAAGCCCAAGCCAACATGGGGATATATGCGCCGGATTACAGTGAGATGAGAAGGAAACTTCTCAAAAAAGGCGTACCCAAAAAGAGCGGTGCGGTTTCTTTTGATGCCATACCAGACCGATGGGCGGCCATACATTTTTACCTGAAAGATGAACATCAGGGAGTTGCGCTTGCCGGCATAAACCCTTCTGACGGTTCATCCGATGTGAACTGGCATTTCTATCCTATTGATATGACTCCTGTTTGGTTCTGCTATAAGAGATGGAGCGAAGTATATAGAAAATCGGATCCGAAGCATAAAAGTTCCAAACTGCTTGATGAATTATGTCAAAGCATCGGAAACGAGATGCCGTTCTTATTTGATCTGGCGGAAAAGGTTAAAGGCATCATATTCGTTCCCCACGGCTTCACCCACCAACTCCCCTTGCATGCCGCCAGAGGTGACGGAGGGGAGTATCTGTTTCAACAGGTCTGTTGCACTTACCTGCCTGCATGGTCCCTAATCTCCCCGGACATCTTGAATCAGGGATGTGCTTCGGGCGGCAACTACTGTTTCAGATATTTTGCCGAGGAAAAAGAGGAAAGCTATTTGAGAGATATTTTTGACAGCGGTCCGTGGAACCAAAAAATAGATGGAGCTGACATCGTTGCGCTTTCGTCTCTGAATGGACAAAAACCTCCAAAATGGCTTTCTATCTTGCCGATCTGAAGTTCTTCAAAATACCTCTTAATCATAGGCATAAGAAAGAACCAAGAAAAAATTTTCACAAGCTGCTGGAAAACAGAAACTTCATAGGCCTAGAAAAAGACGAATTAGAAGAATCTCTTAAAAGCGCAGGTTTTTCGCGTGAAGAAAATATCAAACTTCCTTCACCTGAAAACCCTCCTTTCGTCCGGATTGATTACGAGCTTCACTTCAAATGCCCCGTAATCTCAAACGACCCCATCGCCGCGCTGCTCCACGAAAACTCCCCTGACGCGGTGATGTTTCAAAAGACAAAGATCGTCTATATTGACGGAAAGCCTGAACCAACCGCCGTATATTCTCTCAAAGGCGAAGGTATCAGAGGCCCTCTGCGCTATCTCGTTGGCAAGACTCACGAATGCCACGACATTGTCCACGACGACTGCGACTGCCCCATGTGCCGCATCTTCGGCAACAACCAGACCGGAGGCCATGTCCGCTTTGAAGACGCCGAACTTCTCCCCAAAGACCAAAAGGAGTGCGAAAATGGAGTGAAGCGAAGCGAAACGCAATTTTCGCAACCCATCCGATGCGACCATGTAGCCATAGACTGGAACGCAGGCGGCAAGGAACATGCCAAGTTTGATGATTATCCCCTGCCCGGAAGCCCTGGTGAGCCGTTAAAATTTAAAGGCATCTTCTGGGTGAGCAATTTGGCATGGGAAAGCCTTTGGGCTGGGAAGTGTCAGAATAGTCGCAAAGGATGTTCTCATCAGGAAACCGTGTGAAAAGATCAAAAACCACAGAGAATGGGAAAGCAGATTATCAGAAAAACAGAACTATGTCCGGACCGGCAAAGATAAGCTTGAAGAATGGTTTAAAAAAGAAAGATGGGAAGATATTGAGCATATTCGGGATTTGAGAAGCCTTTTGCAAATTCCAGGGAAAGGGGTTTCCATCCGATATCCTCACTTGGAAAAAAAGCTTGATCCGGATCGCAAGCGGGGCTATGAGGAATTGAAGGAGAAATGGCTGTCTGATGAGGCATCCATTCCTCGGTTTCAGGCACGGTTGATCACGCCTTGGGAGCCGTGGGATTCCGAAAAGTTAAGTCGAGATGCTGAGACTTCTGCGGACAAATTGAGGGAACTGTATTCGAATCGCAACTCAAAGGGTGCTAAAGGCCATCAGAAGGGAACCGATTCTGGGAGAAGCCATTCCCACCAAAAGGCTAATTCCGGTTCCGGCAAAGCAGAAGGAAAAGCCGAGCCGTTCAATGAGCCGCGTATTGTCGGGAACCTTCAGAATGTAATTCAGCCTGATAAGCAACTCAAGGGCACGGTGAAATGGTTCAACGACAAGAAAAGGTTTGGCTTCATCGAAAAAGATGAAGGTGGCGATATATTCGTACATCATAATGCCATACAAATGGATGGTAGCAGGACATTGAAAGAGGGGGATCGTGTGACTTACGATGTGAGCCAAGGCAGAAAAGGACCGGAAGCCAAAAATGTAAGGATGATCAAATAACAGATCAAACCGTTAGATGAGAATGTCCCGCCTCCAACTAGCAGCAAGATGTTGCCAGTTCCACTTTCTCTGGGTGATACCCATTTTTCTGAGAATCCTCAACAGTGGGAGTTTCGATTGTATGCGCCATTGCAGGACAATCTGCCGGGGAATGAACAGGCCACGGAAGATGTCAGCACATCATAAGTGTAAACTTAAGGACTCCTACCCGTAAACGTGCCCGTGAACCATGCTGCGGATCAAGGAGATTGAGAGTGGATTCCGGGTCGTCTGAGGGGAATGAACCCGGCTTTTTTTCTGTCGGGAGAAGCCGGCCGTTCAGAAAAAAGCCGGGTTTCTTGTCCTGTACACAGATAATGAAGTTGTCTGTTGTCTGTTGAAACTTATAAACACAGGTAAACTCTTTTGAATTCAGAATCATCCAAAAACGGTCAGGGCAGGGGGGCAGGGATCAAGGGTCAGATACCTCGTCAAGCGGGGACAACAGCCAATCCGCCGGCGGCGGCCCGTGAGATGGTGCTGGCCCGGTTCATCCGCCTCTGTTCCGCGGTGCTTTCGACTCCGGTTCCCCAAGAAGCCGCGGCACTCACGGTGAACCGCGTGTCAGAGCTTGTCCGCGTGGATCGGGCCGTTCTCGTCCGCATGGCCGGGAAACATCCGATTGTGGCGGTCACCGGCGGGGGGACCGCGGCTCAGGACAGCGCGTTTGCCGATGCCATTCGGGCCATCCGTCGTGAGTGCCGGGAACGCCAAGCGCCTGTGGTGATCCCTCGGGAACCCGAAAGTCCGAAGTCTGGACCCCGACATCCGAAGTCCAAAATTCAGCAAGCCATGGGAGGAACCAGCATCCTATGGGTGCCGCTCTGGCTCGACGGGGAGGCAACGGTTCCCTCGGGATACGCGCTGTGGCTGGAACGCTGGCATGGGCATCGCTGGGAAAGGGGGGACATTGAGCTGATCCAGCATGCCGCACTGTTTCTCGGTCATGGCCTGTCTCGCTCCCGGAAACCTGTCCGCCCCGGAAGACGCCTTGCACAGAGCATTCTCGCCCTGCTTCTGCTGATATTCTTGGCACTGCCGGTGACATCGAGTGTGACCGCGCCAGTTCAGGTGGTTCCGGATCGGCCCCATCATATCTTTGCGCCGATGGATGGCATCCTGAAGGACCTTCTGGTTCAGCCGGGCCAAGGGGTGGACGGGGATGCGGTGTTGTTCCGATATGACTCCCGGGTGCTCGACAAACGCCTTGACGAGGCTTACCGGAATGTCGCCGTGGCCAAGGCAAAGCTGGTGCGTTTGGAGGGAAAGGCCCATCGGGACCCGGAAGCCAGGGCCGAGCTCCCGGTTCAGCAATTGGAGGTGGAGCGGGCCGAGGCGGATGTGACCTTTTTTGCCAAGCAACAGGCCCGGGCAGAGGTGCGGACAGCAAAGCCGGGTGTCATTGTGCTGGACGACCCGGACGCCCTCATCGGCGCGGCGATCAAGACCGGGCAGGTCGTCCTCAGCGTGGCCGACCCTTCCCGGACCAAACTCCGCATCATGGTGCCGGCAAGCGATGTCGGGTTTCTCAAAAAGGGATCCCGGGTGAAGATTCGTCTCGACAGTGATCCCCTTCAAAGCCTTTCCGGGGTCATCGAGAGAATCGGCTTTGAGATCAAGCTGTCAGAAGCCGGTGTCCCCTCGGTGGCTGTGGAAGGGGTCTGGAGCGGGGCCGTTCCGGAAGTCCTGCCGGGCCAGACCGGCTCCGCGAAGATATTCGGAGGGACAACGCTCATGGGAATGCAGATTCTCAGAAAGCCGCTGATCGCCATCCGATCAATTGCAGGATTGTGACCCTGCTGGTACGAGGCGGGGCCATACGCAAGCCAAGTCTTTTGCAAGTCAAGTTTCGGCATCCTTCATTTATGGTTTACATTTTTCAAGCCAAAAAGTTTGTGGTTCCGCC
>JAOZRQ010000471.1 GCA_029940115.1 Desulfobacterales bacterium | reverse complement strand
GTGGTGTGTCATGCGAAAAACCGCTTCGCTCAATTTTCGCACTCCGGACAATCTTGCTCAAAGTTCTAGAGCTTTCAACAAAAGATTTGTCATCTCGGTGGTGTGTCATGCGAAAAACCGCTTCGCTCAATTTTCGCACTCCGGACAATCTTTTTGTTGAAAGCTATAGTACATCACTTTTTAAGTCCGTACCCCTTCATGCTCCCGCCGGATTGACAAATCCGGCGGCTCGGATTTGCCAATCCGAGCCGAGTGAGGGGTACGGACTTACAAAGTGGTGTACTAGGCACTAGGCGATGTGGCCTACGGCGCATTTGCAAGTTGGGGGAATTGTCCCGGAGGGACTTGTGAGAACAGCCCGGCAATTCGTTCGACGACTCGACAGAGCTCGCCGAAGTCTGAGCTCGCCGAAATCTGAGCGTTCGACTGGGCGTTCGACTGAGCTCACGCCGAAGTCTCATTGCCGGGGTCGGGCATGCACAATTTGTCCAGTCCGCAGGGACGACTGGGGATCCATCCCAAAATGAGCTTTTAGACTGTCTTGGGACTCCCCCAACTTATAAATACGCAGCTGATCACGCCTCACGTCTCACGCCTCACGCCTCAAACCGGTAATAGGCCGCGCAGGTTCCTTCGCTGGAGACCATGCAAGGGCCCACCGGGTTCATGGGGGTACAGGCTTTTTTGTAGAGCCGGCACTCAGGAGGGGTTTTCCGGCCGGTGAGGATATCTCCACATGCACACCCTGTTGTCTGGGTTGGCCCATCCGAAGATCGGCATTCAAAGACTTTTTCTGCGTCAAACGCGGCAAATTCATCCCTGATTTTCAGGCCGCTTTCCGGAATCTGCCCCAATCCTCGCCAGACCGCGCCAACGGTCTGAAAAACGTCTTTCATGATCTTTTCGGCCTTCTGGTTTCCAGCATCTGTCACGACCCGCGGATATCCATTCTCCAGTTTGGGAGTGCCCGATTCAATCTGCGAGATGAGCATGTGTATGGCTTGCAGGATATCCCCCGGCTCAAACCCCGCGACCACACAAGGAATTGGGTGGCGTTCAAAAAAGGGATGATATGCCTTCATGCCGATGATCACAGAGACATGACCGGGGAGGATGAACCCATCTATTTTTACCCCTTCCATCTCCATCAGGGCGGACAGCGCGGGGGGGACCCGTTTATGGGCTGAATAGACAAAATAGTTGTCCAGGTTCATCTCCTTCGCGGAGAGGATGGAGGCCGCAATGGTGGGGGCGGTGGTCTCAAATCCCACACCGGAGAAGACGACCTTTTTGCCAAGGTTCTTCCGCGCAATCTCAATCGCGTCAAAACTGGAATAGACCACCCGCACATCCCTGCCAGTTGCCCGCTCCTTCTGAAGGGAGGAATCGGTTCCCGGGACCCTCATCAGATCGCCGAAGGTGGCCACGATCACCCCATTCTCCCGGGCCAGTTCGACAAACGCGTCAATCTCGCCTTGGGCAGTGACACATACCGGACATCCTGGACCGGAAAGCAATGAAATCGTATCCGGCAACAGGGACCGGATCCCCGTCCTGAAGATGGACATGGTATGGGTGCCACAGACTTCCATCAGACGGATGCGTTTCCGGCTGATCCTCCGGATCTGTTCCGCGAGGCTTTGGGATATCTCAGGGTCTCTGTATTCTTCAGCGTGTTTGATGGTCATGGGTTCTCGGTTCTGGGGGCAAAAGAAACCCGGTTTCTGGCACGGCACCGCGTCACAGAAACTTGATCGCCCAATCCCCTGTGGCATTGTTCAACTTCAAAATCAGGCATGCCCCACAATCTCAATGTCTTTCAGATTCGTGTGATCATCGCCGAGGCTGATGTGGCCTTTGGACAGATTTTTGTAAAACTCTATCATATAGATCGTCTTTGAAATGAAAAGGCCCCTGACGAGATATCCGATGGCAAATTTTTGGGCCGGACTCAGCGCCTCATGACAGAGTGAGTCGAGAATCTTCTCAATGACAGGGCCTATCCTGGCGTGAATCTCTTTTTGGGTTGCGGTGAGTTCCCCATCTTTTACCGCTCCCCACACTGCCGGTACGATATAGATGTTCGACTCCCTCAACAATGTCTCATTGTATTTTTTGAATATCTCCAGAGAGGTCTCATCAATCAGTTTCTCAATGGTCCTGGCAAAGCTGACCACATCATCCGTCTCCCTGTCCAAAGGTTCTGGCCTCCCTAAAATCTTTGAAAATAGCTGGCGTATCATTTTTTTTTCATCCTTATGTTCGGCATCCTTCATCCATCGGTTTACATCAAAAAGTTTGTAGTCCCGCCTTTAGGCGGTGCAACACCGCCTAAAGGCGAAACTACAAACTTTTCCTCGGTTCGGCCCTCCTGCTCGGTTCGGATTGACAAATCCGAACCGCGGGAGCGAACATCGAATGTTGCTGGTTCTAACGGATTTTGTGGTTCTGTGTCATCTCAGCTGGTCAGGGAAACGCGGAGATTTCGCGGCCTCTGCGTTCAAAAAACGGCTTCAGACCACAAAATCTGTTAGAATCAGAAAGAAACCCGGTTTCCAGTAGGTGTGGCGGGAGAAACCGGATTTTTTTGACTTATTTTATGCCTTTATACCACGCCGTGCTCTTGATCCACTTGTTGTAAATCATCTCATAGCGTCCGTCATTCCTGATCTGCCTCAGAAAATTGTTCAGCCAGTTCAGAAAGTCGGGATCGCCTTTGTTGATGGCCCAGGCAAGCGGTTCGTATGTAAACGGCTTGTCAAGAAAGACCACCTTGCCAGCCCCTTGTTGGGCCATCAGGACCACGCAATTCGGCTGGTCGTAAACATAAGCGTCCGCCTTGCCGTTTATGACCTCAAGAAATGCCTCCGTCTCGGTCTCAAAGGACTTGTAGGTGCATTTCGGGATCTTCCGCTTTGTCGCCTGTTCCCCGGTGGTTCCGAGCTTCGATGTGACGACATACTTGGGGTCATTCAGATCTTTGTAAGACTTGACTGTGGCCTCATGCTTCTTGCTCAACAGAATCGTCTGACCGATGACGATGTACGGGTCAGCGAAGTATATCTTGAGGTTTCTCTCCTGGGTCACGGTCATGCCGCTCATGATGATATCGAACTTTCCAGTGATGAGCGAGGGGATGATGCCGTCCCACGCGGTGTTCACCGGAACGAATTTGACGCCCATGGCCTTGGCCATCTCTTTGGCAATGTCAATGTCGAATCCGACAAAGTTCCCTTTTTTGTCGGTCATCTCAAAGGGCATGTAACCCGCCTCGAAACCGACTCGGATCTCACCCTTCTTCAGGATGGATTCGAGTGTCGATTTTTTGGCGAGTTCGATATCCGCCCCGTAAGCAGAGGCGGAAATCCACAAGAGCATCATAACGAGTGCGGTCACTCGCTTCCAGAAAAATTTCATACAGTTCCTCCTTTTTCTTTGTGCATCATTAATATAAGTTCCCATTCATTAGGGTTGCCAAATGGCGGTTCGGATTTGCCATCCCGATACTTGTTCCCGACAAGCATCGGAGCTTGCCCCATCCGAACCGATCATGGCAATTCGACCCAAGCGTGCATGGCAATTCGACCCAAGCGTGACGGGAATGACAAGCCTATTCCCCTATTTATCAGCAATAATTCCAGATGGCAAGCCTTTTTTTGAAATTTTTCTCTCGTTACGAGGCTCCGCCTCCAGCACCACATCCGGCCCATGTCCCGCCCAGAATATAGGAGCGTCCATGACACCGCGTTCGGCGACATATGTATGGATGAAAATCCGGCGGGGCAAGAAACCCGGCTTTTTTCCCGAACGGGCAGATTCCCAAACCGCCGGAAAAAACCGGGTTTCTTTCCCATTCACAGAGAAAGTTGAAAAAACTTGGGCATCCTTCATCCATCAGTTCACAGTTTTTTGAGACGAAAAAGTTTGCAGTTCCGCCTTCAGGCTGTGTGGCACCGCCGAGAGGCGGAACTGCAAACTTTTCCCATCCGAAAAGTGCAAACTACTTTCATTATGAAATGAAGGATGCCAAAACTTGGTTTCTTAATGCCGATGGAGCTCCTTTTCCATGATCGCGTCAAACACCTCCTCAGGCGGAACCCCTGAGAGTTTTCGCCCGTTAATGAAAAGTGTCGGGGTCACTCTGAGATTCAACTGATGAACCAGCTTCAGATCTCGCGCCAATCTTTTGGCTATGTCAGGGGAATTCATTTTTTCCCGGAAGGTTTCTGGGTCCGTAAACTTTGAAGCAAGTTCAACCGCCTTTGCCTCATCATATGCCTTATACAAATCTTGGTAATGCCGATAGTGGGATGAGAGATAACGTATGAACACATCCTGCTCGGCCGCGGCCAAAAATGCCTTTGCGGCAACACATGACCGAGAATCCTCCTTTTCGGGGTCGCATGAGCCGCCACGGGGGTAATTGTAATAGACCACCCGAATCTTATCCTTATATTTGGACAAGAGATAAATTTCAGCAAGGTAAAACTGATAACAGGCCTTGCAGAAGAAATCTGTGAACACGACGATCTCAACCGCCGCTTTGGGATTTCCAATGACCATTCTGCTTTCCGGAAACGTCATTTTAAGCGGTTCTGACGCGTAAAATGCCGCCACCGGATCTTCCCTCCTTTCATTGGACTGCCTCAGATTCGCGCTCGATATCAACACATTCAGCACCAGCATCAGTGAAAAGAGGCCGAACAGGAGCGCGACCGCTCTTCTGTCATGCGCTTGAGCCTCTATGTTGAGTGTGGACGAAAATATCTCCTTGAAACTGACAGAGAATTCTTCTTTAATATCCTTTAAGGAAAACAAGAGGGAGACAAATATCAGGATGTTGATGACGTATGTGGCGACACATAAGGGGCAAAATTTTCCCAACTTGACAAGGATGCCGGCCAAGATCACGTCAACAAGCAACGAGACCACGGACAAGGGGAAGATGACCGCCCACGCGTAAACCTTATATCTGCCACCCGCATAAACCGCGATCAGAAGGGTAAGGAGGACAAAGATGTAAAAGAGAATGGCATAAGAGGAGATCGGTATCCCCCCGATTGAGGAATATGCTGACTGGATAACGGATTCACACGCGTCCCCTTCGCAGAACATCAGTCCCTCTGACTCAGCATCGTAAAAGTGAGCTGTCAGATAAATGGAGATCGCCACCCCGGCAACGGAGAGGATGATCAGGCACAAAAAAATTTTTTGCTTCATCATAATATTAACCCCATTTAGCAACTAATTTCCTGCCCGATCCCTGCCCGTGCCCGATCCCGGGCAGGGCCACGAGCATGGAATAGGATTGCCAATCCAAACCGAGCGGGGCCATTCTCGCTCCTGCCGGATTGGCAAATCCGGCAGTCTGGTTCAGATTTGCAGAAGCTTGACTTGCCCAAGTCTCCTCTTCAAGGCAATTCTTTGAATGAATTGAAGGCATCTTTCATTTATGGGTTTGCATTCCAGTTTGCAGTTCCGCCTTCAGGCGGTCTCGCACCGCCTAAAGGCGGAACTACAAACTGAAAAGTGTGAACCTTGCCCGTGTCCCTGCCCGTGTCCCTGCCCGAAACTGGGGCATGGGCAGAGGGGCAACAGGTGTTTTCAAACACCT
>JAOZRQ010000899.1 GCA_029940115.1 Desulfobacterales bacterium | reverse complement strand
CGGAGAGTGCCCGGACAGACGTTCCAGAACCTCCGCATCCTCCGACTCCAGCCTCTTCGGATTCTTTCGCAACGCCCACATCGCCCCCTTCAGCCTTCCGTACTCCTCATCCGACAGTTCGGCCTTCAGCCGCTTCATCTCGCTCTTGCGAAGCTCGTCAAGATCGCCCCGGTACAGTCTGGCGACATGAAAGCGGTCAATCACGATCCTCGTCCTTTTTCCGAACACCTCCCTCGCCGCGTTGACAAATCCCTCATACATGTCGGAACAGACTGTCCTCACCCTCTTTCTGAGCCTCTTCGGAATCGACTTGAAGAACCTCCTCACAGTCTTCTTTTCGCGGTCCGGGAGCACCGCCAATATCATGAGCTCCCCGTCTGCAAGGGCCGTCACGATCGTCACAAAGTTTCTGTGCCCCTTTTTCAGCGAGATCTCATCCGTTCCGATCGTGTCAATCCTTCCGATCTCATCCCATCTCACCCTCGTGTCGATCCTCCGATCCATGATTCCCATGACGGCCTCGTATCCCAACTGCTCCCTGACGCTGACGTCCCAGACAGTGTTGCCGACCAGCTGGAGCAGGACATGATTCTCAAATGCCGTCGCATGGGGACTTCTCTGCTGACGCCATGACAACTTCTGCGTCGTGACGGGGCTGCCCTCGCAATGGACGCACTGACATCTCGGAGGACGGATGCGAATGTGGGTCCTTCTTCCGAAAACCGACAGGTGGCGGATCACGATCTCCCGTCCGTGACCGTGAGGCCTGAAAATCTCCCGGCCACATTTGTTGCAGCGGGTTCCGTCGACGGTGCTCCTCACCGTGATCACGAGATCCCCCTCTCCGTTCATCTCCGCATTCTCGACGGCGACATCCGGAATGTCCAGCAGTGTCTCCAGAAATGTGGTCGAGGACCGTGGGAACATCTCATGCCACGGAAAACTTGAGGGGACGCCGGGACACGGAAAGGTCGGAGGGACGACGGGATGCGGAAACGTCGGAGGAGTGGCAGGAAACGGAAGCTTGGCCTCGTGCCCCCTCCCGCTGTCCGAACTGTTCCCAAAGGGAAGAAACGGATTTCTCCCGGGGAAATGGGAGGGATGCCCCTCCGGTCTGCAATCATGCTCTGAGTCATATGAGGTTTTCATGGTCTGTTCTCCTTTCGGGTTCTCTGTTTGTTGCCATTCGGAATCTCAAAGGATGCAGCATGGCATGATTTTGCCATCATGTCAACAGAAAATCTTGTCGGAGCACAAAACCCCGATGCCTGTCATCCAGATATCTGAGATAACCCATTGATTTATAAGCAATTTGTCTTCAACACAAATTACCAGAGAGCCAAGGTTTTCCGGCGGCGGGTGCTTAACGGCGCCTTATAGCTGCGTGAGCCGTGTGCGGGGAAACTTGCACGCACGGTTCTCAGGGGGCTTGGGGATGGCAACATCCCCCGGCTACCCGACACGGAAAAAGCCCCGCCGCTTATCTCTGCGTTATGCCCTCCCGGAATGTCGGGACGGTTGCAGGCGGCGCAGAAAGAAAAAATGCTTTTCT
>JAOZRQ010000055.1 GCA_029940115.1 Desulfobacterales bacterium | reverse complement strand
GCCTGAAGGCGGAACTGCAAACTGAAATGTGTGAACCCATGAATGAAGGATGCCGCCCTTCTCCCAAATCCCGCTGGTTGCCTTTCTCGCCAAGCGAGCAGGTCGAAAAAATATTAGTTCTTGACATAAATCGCTTAAATCGTTACATTCTGTCCAAAATCAGCAGATCGAAAAGGGCAAAGAAACCCAGTTTCTGAAAGGGCAGCGCACCATGGAAACCTGGATGCCCCGCCGGATTGCCAAATCCGGCGGCCTGGATTTGGCAATCCAGGCCGAGCAAGGTTGGTCCAAACGATGATCAAGGTCCATATTATGATTTTAAACATATGTCTGAATACTGAAAAATGAGGATGCCACAATGCCGAGACCCAAAAAGCCGAGATGCGTGTCAGGCTATCCTTCAATCGTCGAGTTTGTCCCCCAAGGAATGCCACAGTCCGGCGAGATTTCTCTTTCTGTGGAGGGTCTGGAGAGCATCCGCCTGAGTGACTTTGAAAGGTTGGATCAGGAAACAGCGGCAAAAATGATGGAAGTGTCCCGCCAGACTTATGGCAGGATTCTGGCCGACGCCCGACATGTTCTTGCAGAGGCGGTTGTCACAGGGAAAGCTCTGAAAATTCAGGGCGGAGTCTATACATTCCATGACAGAAGAAGGCGACGCAGAAGATGCGGCAGGTCCAGAACATGAATTTTCATGCCGGCCTTTATAAAGCTATTCAAAAAGCGGCATCCTTCATTTTTCCTGAAAAGTGGTTCACACTTTCAGATGAATTGAACTGCTGATTTTCAGTTTTTGACTCTTTGAGTCTGAATCTTCTTGATAACGGTCCATCTTTCTGATAGATCTGTAAATTCGCTGTGTACCAGACAAAAAGTCGCGAAGGGCGGGAAACCCAGCCCCCGATAAAAAGCGTCGGGGGCAAGCTTTTTCCCAAACAGGCGGAATCCCCAACTGCCAGAAAAAGCCGGGTTTCCTTCCTCAATCATTTTTTTTGTCCTGAGATAAATTCGATAAGCAATCGCTGGGCGATCCGGCTTCCATGCTTGTCCCCGACATCTTTTCCCCGACAAAAGACGTCGGGACAAGTATCGGGGAGCGCGACACCGTGCCAAAAACCGGGTTTCCCTGTTCTTTCATATCTGCTGATTATAGATTGAAGCCGGTCCCCGAGATCGGAAACCAGAAACCGCTTTCATTGCAGGAAAAGGAATGGGAAAAAAAAAGAAGAAGAAGAAAAAATATCAGAAAGGGGCACAATCACAACTTCAGAATCTGACAGTTGACCAGCTACTTGGCACAGGCAAACAAAGCCTTGAAGTGGGAAAACCCCGTGAAGCCATCAGCACCTTCAAATTTGCAGGGAAAAAATTCGGACAGACCGATGAGGTCAACACCCTCCTTTTTCGGGCCTATCTCATGCGGGAGGCCCAGTTGCGGGAAAAGAACCTGATTGTTGAAGCAGACGCGGTAAAAAAACAGGCACAGGACTACATGCCTTGGGTGGATCAACTGACCGAAGAGGATATGATCGCGTATATTTCCACCTGCTCCAACAAGGAGGCGGTGGACATCTATGCTGGCTATTCATCGGCACCAAAAAAATCCCCCAAGGCCGAACAGTTTCTTGCACACCGGTTTTTCAAAAGTGACAATTGGGAGCCCTTGGAAAAACTGGAAGAAACCCTCCCGATCCGGCGTGACGCAGGACCGATGCAGAAGGCCATCCCCCTGATGAACGCCGCAAGATGGGAAGACGCGCTCCAAGCCCTCGTCCCGATATCTCGTACCTCCCCGTTTGCACCGGTCCGCATGTTTTGCCGGGCCATGGTCTCCTTTTACAAAGAGGATGACCAAGACATGACCAAGGCATTCTCCATGATCCCGGATGACTTTCCGCTCATTGGCGTGGTCAGGGAACTGGAGCAGGCGGTGGAAAACGGTGGCAAGAATCGCCGGACAATCGGACGACACCTTGAAACCCTGTTGGACGGTCCCGTAAATGTGGAAGCTGATATCGCAGACCTTCTCTCCAATCTGGATCACAAACGGTTTCGTGAGGCCAAACGATCCCTCGTCAGCCTTGCCGAGGCCATCTATCCGGATGATCCGACCGCCGCCCGGGTATTCATGCTCGAATCCATATGGAACATGACCTTCCAATACCGGATCGAAGAGTATGAGTTCCGCAATCTGGTCACGGCTCTCCTCCCCCCGACCGAGGCGGACATGCTTCTGACAAAGACCAGGCTGCTCCGCTTTCACACCCCCTTCACCACCGCGGGACAATATATCTCCCTTTTGGAGGATGAGTTTCCTGATCCCGACAAAAGGAAAATGGCCCACGCGTATGTCCTGTTGCACACCATTGAAAACATTCGGAAAGGCAGGTTCAACACCGGAAAGGACAGAAAGGGAATTCAGAAATACAAAGCGTCCTTGGGCATCCATCATGAAGATGCCGAAATGCTCATGATTGACATGGCAACAGAGGCGATCCGCCTTGATCCCGCCAATCAGAACGGGTACCAGATCCTTGTGGAACTTCCCCGCAGATCAAGACCTGCCAAAAATGCGGTGGAGGAATCTCTCACCGCCATGCTGAACCATTTCCAAGATGATCCGTGGCCCTGTCTGGAGCTGGCGTCTCTTTTTTATGAAAAGAACGCGTATCGAAAAGCCGAGAACATCCTTGAGGATGCCATGAGGCGGGCTCCCCACGACAGCCGGGTCATTGACCGGCATGCGCTTGCCCTGCTCATCTCTGCCGAAAAGAACATTCACCGCGGGAAGTTTCATCTGGTGGAGAGGGACATAAAGAAGGCTCAAACCCTTGAGGCGAGAAAAGTCCGGCCCTTCATCATTGAAAAACGGATCATCTTTCAGCTTGCCAGCAATCAGAACGATTCCGAGGCCAGACGAATCCTCTCGGATGAGCTTGACACGCTCCCCCTCTTTGACCGGCTGAGGGTTCTGGCCATCCTGATGACGGATATCAGACAGAAGAACACGGGGGCCAGAAAGATGGTCTCCGACACCTTTTGTCGGGGAGACATCCTGAAAGCGATGGAAAGCACCTTTGACAAGGGCCTGAGGCAGATCGAGGACCTCTCATCCGCAGATGTGGTGAGACTCCTGATCCCGTTGGAGAAGGAGTATGCGCCGCTTCTGCCTTTTCGGGAGATGGCGCCGATTTTTCTGAGGAAACGAAAAGATCTCCTCAAATTCGTTGATGATTCCGAAATCATCCTCGTCTTTGACATGATCTTTGCGACGGAGTGGTTCGGATTGATGAAGAAGGAGATCAAGCGGCGGATCAGAAAGGCGAACAAAAAGGAGCGTCTCCTTCTGGAATTTTACGGGGTGACCATGCAACACATCAAAGGAGAGGAGCGGAATCCGGACCTCTTCTATGATGTCATTGAAGAATCGGCCGGGCCAATGATGGAGGAACTCCGGGGCGCATCCCGCCGACTTTCGAAGCACGCATCCGGCAACTTGAAAAAGGCCTTGGAAGTGTTCGATTTTGACATCTTGGATGACATGCCCATGTTCGGCCGTTTCTTTGATGATGACGATATGGATGACTTCTTTCCCGAGGATGACTTCTTCCCTGAGGAGGATATGGAGGGAGGGCTTGAACAGCTGATTGATCGCCTCAGACTCCTGGAGTCTGATCCGGAGATGCTGGAAGATTCGGGAATGTTGGATGACCTGATCGGCAGCTTCGAATCGTTCATTGACGGTATGGGACTTCGCGGCGCGCCTGCCTTCATCATCAATGAATTAAGGGAGATCATTCGTTCAGAACCGAAATCGCGGCGGGATTTCGACATGATCGCCGAACTCATTGACCACGCAGGCGGAGCGGATAAGCTCTCCACCGAAGCCCGGGTCATGTTGTTCGGAAGCAGAGGGAAAGTCGGCCGACGGAAAAGGAAGTGAGAATGTCGGTTGTCAGCGGCCAGCCGCAACCTGACACATGGCCCAACTGCCAACTGACGATTTGCATGGGAGCGGCCATGAAGCCCTTTTTTCAGGGGGCTGGAATGTCCAAAGACTTTTGACAGATGATGACTCTCCCCGTCCGCAACACAGGCACAGGATCTCCCACGACTGACCATGACACGGCTTGGGAGTGCCACGTCATGCCCGTGAAGTCCAGACATCTGATGCACCGCCAGACGGCCGCGAGTGGGCCCCGCTTGCTGTTTGTTGCCCACACGGCTTGACGCAAACGACCGGCCTGTTTGGTGTGCTGGTCCCCTGGGGTATGGTGGAGCCATAAGGCACATGCGCTGGGTGTCGGCAACTGTCGGGGGCCACAAAGTGTTCTCCCATTGCAACTCCGGCCCGCCAATGCGGGCGCTGGCATGATTCGCATGTCAATGCCCCCCCCCGAAGGCGGATATTGCAACTCGTGGCTGACTGAAAAAATGCCGCCCGACTCTGCCAATGAGGATGCTTGTACCATGAGGGATGTCGGATGTCAACAGCTTTCCTTCCAGAAAGCGGCATTTCTTTTGACATTCCAAGTTTTTCTTGATAATGGGGGAAACGCGTCAAAACGCAAGAAAGGCTGCCCAGTCATCGAGGTTGAAAGGCAATGAGTCTCAAACTGTGGAGGTTGAAGGGCAATGAGACCGCCTTTCTTGCACTCCCTTTGTTGAGCTCTCACAAACGCCTGACGGGACAATGGATGGACAGTTCAGACAAGAGAGGGACAAAAGTTGTCTGCCAAAAAACCGGACAAAAGTTTTCGCCACGTCCAACAATCGACACAAAAAATGGCAGACACCAACATGGCGGCAACAAACACACCCTGAACCCTACAGAAACAACTCATAAACTCATTAAACTCACAAACTCTTTAAACTGATTTACATGGGAGGAACATCGTGTTGACATATTATCTCAGACTCGGACTGTTGCCGGATGCGTCGGATGAGGATATCCGAAACAGCTACCTTCAACTGGTCAAGAGGCACACACCGGAAAAGGATCCGGAAAGGTTTCGTCAGATCACCGAGGCTTACGAAGCGATCAAGGATGTGCAAAACCGGGTGAGGGGGAAGATATTCGGCGCACTGACAATCCGGGACTACGAAGGCGCGTTGCTGTCACTGGCAAAAGCGAGAGAAGTGAAGCGGCGGCGCGTGGGATTGCAGGATCTGTTCAAACCTTGAAAACACCGGTTTCTTTTCACAGGATTTGAAAATCAAGCACCAAACATCAAGCATCAAATCAGGAGGAACAACGGATGTATCTGTTGCTCAAAATCAATGAATGGTTCAGCCACCATTTCAGAGAGGTCTCCACATCCTTCATGAGGTGGAATGTTCATTTTTTTTCAACAAAACTGGGAGAAAGAATCGAAGATGGGCAGGATCTGACCGAATGGAAGCAGACCGCCCTGAAAGACTTCAGATTCTGGCTTGAGGATATCCCAGATGCTGTCCCGGGCGAGACCGCCGACATGGATTCATGCGATCTCTACACGCTCCTGTCCGAATTTTCCGGACTGCGGCAGGAAATCAAGATGCAGAACAGGGAGCAGAACAAAACTCTGCAGACCCTCAGTTCTTTCATCGGCGCGTATCAGGAGACATTCGAGGTCTTCAAGGAGAGGGCCGAAGACCTTGCAACTCTTGAAGAAAGAATACGCCAAGCCAGCGAAAAGAGAGCCGTGATGCCGTTTCTCGATGTGCGGGATTCCTTGGCCCGAGGGCATCACGGGTGCCGGGACTTGGCCGGGGCGATCCGCGAGGTGGCGAACGCAAAAGGTCTTTTCAGATCCGCACCCAAGGGGATGAATGAAATTGTTGACGGAATGGACGGCATCACAGAAGGATACGAGATGGCCCTCAGACGATTTGACCGCGCACTTGCGCTGGTGAACATCCGTCCCATGGAGACCTTGGGCCAGCCCTTTGATCCGAAGACCATGAAGGCAGTCGGCAGACGAGTTGCGGCGGATGCGGATGAAGGAACGGTCATAGAAGAACATTTGAGCGGATTTGTCCGAGAAGATGAAGTGATCCGGACAGCAGAAGTCATTGTGGTAGCCACGGCCTCGTCAGATCAGGCTACTGTTAATAATGAATAATCAGCAGATATGAAAGTTTGATGGCAAGAAACCCGCTTTCAGCCTTCAGGGGACTGGCGATCAGGTTTCCATGGCGCGACACCATGCCAGAAACCGGGTTTCCTTGCTCTTTCAGAACTGCTGATAATAGTTGAAGTTCTAAGAAGCCATGACCAAATAATATCCCTCACGCTCGGTTCGGTTCGGATTGGGAAATCCGAACCATATGCCGGATTTGTCAATGCAGGACAAAAAGTTGCAGGTGGGGTTCTACCCCATACGCATCAAGCTAAGATCGCAAACCCTTGTCTTTTCGGGATCCCGAACGGCGGCCACAGATCGGAGGGCCGCACCAGACGGGGGTTCGGGATTCGTGCCAGTCCTTAGCTTGATGCCTATGGGGTTCTACCCACCTACGACTGAGAAGGTGTTTGAAAATTCCCCTGCATGGGCACGGACACGGGCAGAGGGTGGCAGATGTTTTCAAACACCTTCTGAGGGATTTCTCACTTTTTGTTCTGTACACAGCAATCCGGCAGGAGTGGAAGTTGTTCGGTCACAGATGTCAAGCTTCAAAACTTCGATTTCGGAGAAGTCTTACAGCTTTGAGCTTCCAGATTCGAGCTTGCAGCTTACAGAGGAGAAATTTATGGAGCCTATTGTGGGGATTGACCTCGGAACCACGAATTCCGAGGTCGCTTTTATCATTGACGGAAATGCGCAGATACTCAAAGGCCTGTCGTCTTCTATTGGAGACAAGAGCGATAAAGGGATACTTCCATCGTGTGTGGGAATAGATGATGACGGAAAAATCATTGTCGGAACCGAGGCCAGAAACCAAGCCGCGGTTCATCCGGATCGGACCGTCCTTTCGGTGAAGCGGCTGATGGGGACCGATCAGCAGATCAAAATGAAAGACTCGGCCTATCTGCCCCAAGAGATATCCGCATTCATTCTCAAAGCATTGAAAGAACAGGCGCAGGTGGCACTGGGGAAACCGGTGTCAAAGGCGGTGATAACGGTTCCCGCCTATTTCACGGACGCGCAACGTCATGCCACAAGGGCGGCTGGAGAGATTGCCGGGCTGAATGTGCTCAGGATCATCAACGAACCCACAGCGGCCGCGCTTGCTTATGAAAGCGAGAGTTCGGAGACCCAACGGATACTGATCTACGATCTCGGGGGCGGAACATTCGACGTCTCCATTGTGAAAATCGAGGAGGGGGTGGTTGAGGTGCTTTCTTCAACAGGTGACAACCTTCTCGGCGGAGATGACTTTGACCAGAGGATCGCGGACCGGCTTGTGGAACATATTGACAAAGAGTCAAAGATCAATGTGTCGGGACAGCCGGTGGCCATGGCCAGACTCAAGCGCGCAGCGGAGGATGCCAAGAAGATCCTATCTTCGGAACCCTACGCCAAAATAGAGGAGGATCATATCGGAAAAAGGGTCTGGAAAGATGTCCACCTCTCCTACGAACTTTCCCGTCTCGAGTTTGAAGGGATGATCGAAGACGAATTGGAAAGAACCATGGATTCGGTGAACAAGGCCCTCAAAGATGCGGCCCTGCTACCGTCCGCTGTTGACAAAATCATCTTGGTGGGAGGCTCCACAAGGATTCCCCGAATATCCAAAATGCTGGAGGAGAAATTCGGACGCATGCCCCATAGTGAGATCGATCCGGATCTCTGTGTGGCCCTGGGCGCGGCCATCCAAGCGGGAAGGGAGATGGGCCTCGACTCCACAAGCATCCTGTTGGATATAACCCCCTATACCTTCGGCACATCCGCGCTCGGTGAACTGGACGGCGCACCGTGCATGACCCGATTTGTCCCGCTCATCCGCCGCAACACCAAACTCCCCACCTCCAAGAGCGAGGCATTCTACACCTTGTATGAGAATCAGGAAATGGTGGAGATAAAGGTCTGTCAGGGAGAGAACCCCAACGCGCTGGACAACATTCAGATCGGCAAGTACAAATTCAGACTGACGCCGAGATCCCCCGAAGGGAGCATCATCCTCCTGAATTTCGATCTGGATCTGAACGGCATCCTGAAGATTGAGGCGGTGGAGAAGGCAACCGGCAGAAAAATCAACGCGGTGATTGAGAACGCCTTCTCCAAGTTGACAGAGGAGGAGATGGCTGACTCCAAGAAGCGGATCTCGGACATGTGGGGTGAGGAACCTCAAATGGAGGAGGAGATGGAGGATCTGGAGGAGGAGATGCCGCCGGATCTGGCGGACGCCTTGACCAAGGCCGAATCCCAGCTTGATTCCGCGTCCAGTGAGGATCGCGACGAGATGATCAACCTGATGGAAGACATCCGGGACGCGGTCAAGGCGGGTGACATCGAGAAGGCCAGAGAGCTCCTGAAGGAGTTGGAAGAAATCCTGTTTTATCTTGGATAGCTGTAAGCTGTAGGCTCTAAGCTCTAAGCTTCAAAACGACGGAGTCTTACAGCTTACAGCTTACAGCTTACAGCTTACAGGAGATGAGAGAAATGGAACGATGTCCCACCTGCAACGCCAAATATGCAGGAAAGCGACTCTGCCACCGATGCAAGACCGACTTGGGCGCGCTGGTCGCCATCGAAGAGAGGGCATACGCACATCTGGAAAAGGCGAAGGCCGCGTTTGCTTCAAATGATCTTCATGAGATGTTCTTTCACGCGAAGCGGTCGTGCTCTCTGCGGCGCACACCGGAGGCAGCCAAACTCCTCTCATGCGCCGCGTTGCTGTTTAACCGATTTGACCTTGCGATCAAAGGGGTACTTCTCTGTACAGGACAAAAAAAGTGATTGAAGAGGGAAACCCGGCTTTTTCCTCCCGATTGAGGAGGGAAACCCGGCTTTTTCCTGCAGTTTGGAAGTCGGACCGTCTGGAAAAAAGCCGGGTTTCTCGCCCATTCCCGATTGAGGGGAAAAAAGCCGGGTTTCTCGCCCATTCCCGATTTCTTGTCCTGTACAGCAGGTACTTAACGCTTTTCGGGGAGTCCGCCCTGCCCGTGAACGTGAACTCGAACCCAAATATGGCATCCATTTGCACAAGTCCAAATGCAAGTTCAAGTTCAAGCATAAGTTCAAGTTCACAGCCTCCCCTAAATCCGTTATAATCAGGAAGATTCTACGGATTTAGGGAGCCCTGTGAACGTGCCCGCAAACTTGAGCTTGAGCTTGAACTTGAATCCTGACGTTCACGTTCACGTGCACGTGCACGTTCAAGTTTAAGGCTCCCCTAAATCCGTTATAATCAGCCCGATGTTGCAACGGACGGGGTGCATGGGTTAAGAAGCGCATCGGCAAACCCCGCCCACCGTTGAACTTATGCGATGGAAGCCATGACAAACATATTGCATCAGATGATGAGATTGCTGAATACCTTGCGAGACGAGACCGTTAAGCGTATTCTGCTGCCAAGTGCATTTCTCTGCTGTGCCATGCTTTTCTGCGCCATTCCCCTGTTTGCGGCGGAAAGCATCACGTTCTATTTCCACAGCTCAGAGACGAACATCAACAATTTCAAATCCTTGAAAACCGAATTCGACAGTTATCTCTCCAAGTTCGGGCCTTATGAATTCCAGCCTTTTGATGACAGAGCGACGTTTGAACAACATGTCAGGGGCAAAAAGAACTGTCTGCTCTTTTTGTCCAGCTGGCATTACAACAACATCTACAAGCCATATGCCCTTCATCCCTCGCTGGTTGGCCTGCGGAATGGCAAAAATTCCCAAAAAAGGGTTCTGGTGGGCAGTGCAAGCGGCGGTGACCTGAACTCGGCCATGAAAGGACCGGTGGCCGCGGCCAGCTCGCCCCAACACACCAAAAGCATGCTCAAGGACATCTTCCCGGACAAGGGAGCGGCCGATTCTGTCCGAGTGCTGTCGGTTCCGAAAGACATAGACGCGCTCATGTCCGTGGGATTTGGCATGTCAAAATGTGCGCTGATCACGGAGAACGCACTCGACAACCTGAAAATGCTGGATCCCGGGCTTTATGCCACCATGAAACCCCTGTCCCAAGGCAAGGAGTCCCTTTTGCTGATACTGGCCGTGCCTACAGGTTTTTCCCAAGATGCCGAAAAAATCATTGACATGATCAAAAACCTGCCAAATGACCCGGATGGGATGAATGTCATAAAGATGCTCGACTTGGACGGCTGGAAACTAGTCGATCCGTCTGACAAGTCAAAATTGGAGGGATGAAAAAGATGATCAAAAGTAATGAAAGAAAGATGCTCATGCCAAAGATGGAGAAACCGGGTTTTTCTGTGCCTGGAAAAACCCGGTTTCTTTTTTCAGGGATAAGGCTCTGCATTCTTTTTCTCGGAGTATTGTTCGCGTGTGGAACCCCGCCGCTCAGATCCGACAAACCGATGGAACCATCCAAAGGGATATCCGGCAAGCCTCACATCCTGCTGATCAATTCCAATGCCGGGGTGGAGAAATACAGAGTGGTTCAGGATGAATTCAGAAAGAGCATCCCGAACCCCATAAGAGAGGTGGACTTGAGGGGAAAGGCGAATGATGGTGGGATGAACGGCCTCTCATCCGAAAATGCCAACTTGATCTATTGTGTTGGGGGAAGAGCCTATCATCTTGCCAAACAGTTTTTCGCTGAAAAGGAGATCATCTTCTCCTCAATCATCAACTGGCTCCGTTTGCCGAACATCTCCCCTAAGACATACGGCGTATCCACCGAGCTTCATCCGAGAATGCCGGTCTTCATGTTTCGCTCCGTGTTTCCAGATATAAAGCGGATCGGCATGTTGTACAGCCTGCAATATACCTCCCAGTGGTTTGAAAATACCAGAAGGCAGGCTCTGGAACTCGGAATCGGAATCGTCGGCAAAGCCGTTCCTGACGAGAATCAGACGCTCCTCCTGTTGGAACAGCTGCTTCCCGAAGTGGATGCGATATGGCTGATTTCGGATCCCTTGGTCATGGCGAAGAAGAATTATTTGTATGACATATTGGACCGATGCGATGCGGATAAGACGCCTGTATTCTCCTATCATGAGGCGTATGCGAAATTGGGGGCTGTCATGATTGTCTCCCCAGACACGCCGACAATCGGCCGGCAGGTGGCGAACATCGCGATGGGTCTCCTTTCTGAGGAGCCGATCGAGGAGAAAGTGCAATTTCCCGCGGGATCACACATTGTGCTCAACCTGAAACAGGTGGAGAAATACGGCCTGAAATACAACAAAAACGCGCTCGGGATGATCAATACCATCATCAAATAGGAAGGATGAAGTTTGAAGGATGAAGTTTGAAGGATGAAGGATGAAGGATGAAGGATGAAGGATGAAGTTTGAAGGATGAAGGATGAAGTTTGAAGGATGAAGGATGAAGATGCGCCATGGGGGATGAGGAATGAAGGGGAAAGTACGGGATGAAGGGGAAAGATGCGGGATGAGCCTTCATCCTTCATATTTCATCCTTCATATTTCACATTTCATCCTTCACATTTCATCCTTCATATTTCATATTTCATCCTTCATCCTTCATATTTCATCCTTCCATTCTTCTGAGGACTGAAAATGAAGAAGTCGAAGAACAAAACGATTGTCAGGTGGGGCATCAGACAGAAGCTGATGACCACCCTGACCCTGCTGATGCTCAGCCTGTTGGTGATACTGACCTATTCTCAGATATCCTCCCAAGAAAGGCTGATGGAGAGGGAGCTCAACAAACGGATTCAACTGATGAAGGAGAGCCTGACAGAGCGGGGAAAATATTTCATCACCCATCTGTCCAAACAGGCGGAGAAAAACATCGCCTCTTTCAATTTCTCTTCCCTGATGGAAGATGTTCACCAGAGTGTGGAGAACAATGAGGAGGCCGAGTACGCGATCCTCATGAACGCATCCGGCATCGCCTTCATTCACACCCTGAACCCTGACTTGGCCAGAACCGAACTGACCGGAGAGAAGGACAAGGAGGCACTGGCCAGGACGGAAATGGGGGTGACAGAGTACCACGATGGAGAGGAATCCCTCATCGAAATCGCCATGCCTCTTCAGATCAGCACAACGCCCTGGGGCGTGATGAGAGTGATTTTCACCCTGAAACATCTCGACACGGAGATAAAGGATTCCAATCGCCAGATCAGAGCGGAGAGAAAATGGATGATCTGGAAGGCCATACTGACATCGGTGGGATTCATGGGGGGTTGCGTGATCATTCTTCTGATCTTCTCCACAACCTTCTCCACGCCTCTGATCCAGCTCACCCATTCCGCTCGACAGCTCTCCAGGGGAGATTTCACCCAGACCCTTGACATCCGCCAGCGCAAAAAGGATGAGATTGGGATTCTGACAGAAGCCATGAATCATATGGTCACCAATCTCAGGGAAATCATCAGAAAGAACATCTCCACGTCGAAAAGTTTGTGGACCGCCACCACGGACCAAAGAGTCTCTCTGGAACAGACCGCCTCATTGTTGGCGGAGATATCCGCCACCATCCGGCAGAACGCGGAGAATGCAAACCGTGCAGATGATTTCATGAAGGAGACAAACCAAGTGGTCAGCCAAGCGAATGCCTCCATGGATCGGCTGATTCATTCCATGGGTGAGATATCGAGTGCCAGCAAGGAGACCTTCAAAATCATAAAGACGATTGATCAGATCGCGTTTCAGACCCGGATTCTCGCGCTGAACGCCGCGGTGGAGGCGGCCCGGGCGGGGGAGGCCGGGCTTGAGTTCGCTGTGGTCGCGGATGAGGTGAAGAATTTGGCCACGCGTTCGGCGGACGCGGCCAAAAACACGGCTACGCTGATTGAGGGGACGGTCCAAAAGATCAAGGATGGTTTTGATCTTGTGGCTCAGGCCCATGAGAGTTTCAAGGAGGTGGCCGCCAATGCCGCGGGAGTGGCCGGACTGGTCAGTGACATATCGGTATCCTCCAATGAGCAGAACAAGAGAATCGGGCAGATCAACGAGGCGGTGACCAAAATGAACATCGTGGTACAGCGAAACGCGGCCAGTGCGGAGGAACTGGCGACTTCCATGTCCGTGTTCAAGGTGAGTGGTGAGGCATGATGAAGTACCCGGCCAAAAGTTCTTCAGGATTTTTGTCTCACACAAAGGCACAAAGAAAATGCGCGCACACCCGCATGCCAAAACAGCGAATTGGCAGATGTCGAAAAAATCAGCTGTGGCCAATCATTCTGATTATAACGGATTTAGAGGCCTTGAACGTGAACGTGAACGTGAACTTGAACTTGAACGTGAACTTATACTTGAACTCGAACTTGCCCACAAATGAACATTCACGGGCACGTTCACGGGCACGGGCACGTTCACAGGCACGTTCAAGTTCACGTGCACGTTCAAGTTCAAGTTCACGGGCACGTTCACGTTCACGTTCACGGGCAGGCGGCCTCCCCGAAAAGCGTTATAATCAGCAATCATTTGACATACCCGGCCCGCTCCAGATAAAGCAGGACCTCCTGGGCCGCCTCATCCGGAGTCATGTCGGCGGTGTCAATGAACACTTCGGGATTCTCCGGCGGCTCATACGGATCATCCACGCCGGTGAATCCCTTGATGAGCCCGGCCCGGGCCTTTGCGTACAGCCCCTTCCGATCCCTCGACTCACAGACCTCAAGGGGGGTCCCCATATAGACCTCCACAAATCCCCCGTAAGCCTCAATCAGCTGGCGGATCTGCCCACGAGTGGCCTTGTAAGGTGCAATCGGCGCGCAGATGGCAATGCCCCGGTTCTTTGTGATCTCGCTGGCCACAAACCCGATTCGCCGCACGTTGATATCCCGGTGTTCCTTGGAAAATCCGAGCTCGTTGGAGAGATTGTGACGCACGATATCACCGTCCAGCAGGGTGACCGGCCGTCCCCCCATCTCAAGAAACCGGGCATGGAGCACCCGGGCAATGGTGGACTTGCCCGCGCCGGAAAGCCCCGTGCAGAAGACCGTGAACCCCTGCTGATGACGGGGCGGATATGCCTTCTGCAACACCTTGGCCACTTGGGGAAAGGTGAACCATTCCGGAACCTGTTTGCCCGTCCGTATCTTCCTGTGGAAGTCATCATCCGACAAGGATCGCACGGTCGTGTCGGCAGGCACCTCGCTGACGGGCATATGGGCATTCTCCTCCACAACATAGACCATCTCATCAAAATGGACGATGGCGATGCCGATCTCATCACCGAAGGACTGGGCCAGTTCCCTTGCCGCACCCTGATCATAGAAGGGGCGTCCCTCGGAGGGGAGCGGGCTTGCATGGTTCCGGCCGATCACAAAATGGGTGCAACCATAATTCTTCCGGATGATGGCATGCAACAGGGCCTCCCGGGGCCCGGCCATGCGCATGGAGAGGGGCAACAGACTCAGCAGCATCATGTTGGGTGGATATTTGGTGCCGAGTTCCAGGTAGCAACGGATCCGGGTGTAGGTGTCAATGTCCCCGGGCCGGACGCGGGCCACCACCGGATGCAGGAGCAGGTTGGCCCGGGCCTGGTTCATGGCCCGCAGGGTCATTTCAAACTGAGCCCGGTGCAGGGGGTTTCGCGTATGAAAGCCGACAATCCGCCGCCAGCCCAGCTTCTTGTAGAGGGTGCGAATCTCCGCGGGGGTGTGCCGTAGCCGGCGGAACGCGAAGTGCAGGGGAAACTGGATCCCCTCAATCGCGCCCCCCACATAATGGCTCCCGGTCTGATGGAACAGACAATCCACACCCGGATGAGCGACATCCTGTGTGCCATAGATATTCTCCGCCTCAAGGGCCTTGTCTGGAGACCATATCTCCTCAATGGTGAGCACTGCCACCATGAAGCCCTCCGCGTCCCGCAACGCGACCGACTGTCCCGGCTTCAGATGGGATGCCTCCTCAGTGGAGACATCCAGGCAGATGGGAACAGGCCACAATGTCCCATCAGGGAGGCGCAGATGGTCTCTTACGTCGTTGTATTCATCGCTGGTCATGAAGCTCCGCAATGGAGAGAACGCGCCGGTCATGAGCAGTTCGATGTCCGACAACTGCCGGCGGGTCAGGGTGATGCTCTGCAAATTCCGGGAAAGCTTCTGCAGATCCTTTGCCCGATCCGGCTCCACAATCAGATTCACAAGTTTGTTGCCATGGGGGATGTTTGTCATTTTTTGTCAGTTGCTGGTTGTCAGTTGTTGAACTTATGCTTGAACTTGAACTTGAACTTGAACTTATGCTTGAACTTGAACTTGCAAATATTTGGTTCGGGTTCGAGTTCACGTTCAGGTTCAAGGTCACGGCAGGGCCTCCCCGAAAAGCGTTATAATCAGTATTTATTACTTGGGGGAGACTGTCTGAAAGGTAGCCACAACCGGGCGACTGGCCACACTCCTCCGCGCCTTCCTTGCGCCCATATCGCCCGGTTTCCGTCCCCCAAGTCGTAAATGCGCCCTTGATTGCCAGTTTTTGCAGGATGAAAAACCCCGGATTGCCGAATCCGAAACAAGCGCGGGCTTCCGCTCTTGGCTGATTGCCAAATCCGGCAGAAACGAGCGTGGTGTTGCTCACTTCGGACAGGTAATGGATAATATAAACCTGAGTACAGGACAAAAAGTCGGGAATGGCGAGAAACCCGGCTTTTTCCAAAACTGGCCGACTTCCCAACTGCAAGAAAAAGCCGGGTTTCTTTTCACAATCACTTTTTTTGTCCTGCACACAGAATATAAACACAAAAAGAGAAGATGGCAATAGGGTGAAAAATTTATTACATGGTAGCAAAATACTGCTTTCAGCAGAATGAGTCGAGTCGGCCCGTTTGGGAGAAAGCCGGGTTTCTCGCCCATTCCCGAATTTTTGTCCTGTACACAGATGCCGGATACCATTTCCCTTGGACGGTTGGGAACCACAGTTCAAAAAAAAGTGCTTGACAACCTAAAAATAGCTTTTATATTTCTGATAAAGAATATGGAGCGAACCGCCGATGAAAAATTTTCTGAAAGTAATGAAGGCCATTTCGGACAAAAATCGTCTGAAGATGGCAAAAATGTTGCAACACCGGGAACTGTGCGTCTGTGAGATACAAAAGGGCTTGGGCTTGGCCCAGCCGACCGTCTCCAAGCATCTAAAAATATTGGAGGATGCCGGACTCGTCATCTCCAGAAAAGAGGGGCTTTGGGTAAACTATTCGCTTAACAGCCAGCCAGACAATCCGTTTGCATCATCACTCTTGGGAAATCTGCGCCACTGGTTGGAAGATGATCCCGAGATACAGGAGCTGGTGGAAAGACTGCCTGGATTGAACCGGGAAAACCTTTGCAATTAAATTGCTTGTTGTTCTACCCACCAATTCTGAAATTGGTGGCTGGAAAGTGGATTCCTGCTTTCGCAGAAATGACAATGTGGGTGATGCTGGAAAGTGGATTCCTGCTTTCGCAGGAATGACAATGGGTGATGCTGGAAAGTGGATTCCTGCTTTCGCAGGAATGACGACAGGAACCAGGAATGACAAAGGGGCTAGATTCCTGCTTTCGCAGGGATGACAACAGGAAATACCTAATTAGGAATATGGCAATATATAAATGAAGTGTGAAATGCAGACTTGGCGCATCACGTCTCACGCATCACGTCTCACGCATCACGCATCAAGGGGGAACTTGTGAAAGAGAGAACAAAACTTCTGATTCTGATCGGAATTTATCTCGTGGCCTATTATGTGCCATGGGACGATCCTGTCATCCGCAGGTCAGGGCTGGAAGCATTCATGATGCTTCGGGAATATGCCAGGGAGCATGTGCTGACCTGCCTGATTCCCGCGTTTTTCATTGCAGGGGCAATTTCCGTGTTTGTCTCCCAAGCATCGGTGCTCAAATATTTTGGCGCGCAGGCAAACAAAGTCTTATCTTATGCGGTGGCCTCGATTTCCGGAACGATACTGGCGGTATGCTCCTGCACGGTCCTTCCGCTTTTTGCGGGGATCTATATGAGAGGTGCCGGAATCGGCCCGGCCACCGCGTTTTTGTATTCCGGTCCTGCGATCAATGTTCTGGCAATCACAATGACCGCCCAGATATTGGGGTGGAAGCTGGGGCTTGCAAGGGCCATCTGCGCGGTCATCTTCTCGGTGGTCACGGGACTGACAATGGCGCTGCTGTTCAGGGAGGATGATGCCAACCGAACCGCAGGACAGATGTATCTGCCCGATGAGGAGGAAAAGGGTCGCCCATTGTTTCAGGAAGGCATTTACATGGCCACCATGGTGCTCATTCTTGTGTTTGCCGCGTTTGCAAAGCCTTCCCCTGAGTCGGGGGCCCTGTGGCAGAAGATATTTTCCGTCAAGTGGCATATCACGGCAATGCTCCTGATCGCCCTGATTGTCATGGTGAAGCAATGGTTCACAAAGGATGAGCGGCTGACTTGGGTGCAGGCCACATGGGGATTCATGAAGCAGATATTCCCATTGCTCGGTGCAGGGGTACTAGTTGCCGGATTTCTTTTGGGAAGGCCCGGACATCCCGCGCTGATTCCTGAACAGTACATCCAAGATCTGGTCGGCGGGAATTCCCTGTGGGCAAACCTGTTTGCCTCCCTTGCCGGCGCGCTGATGTATTTTGCAACCCTGACCGAAGTGCCGATTCTCCAAGGATTGCTCGGCGCGGGCATGGGACAGGGGCCGGCCCTCGCGCTGCTCTTGGCAGGCCCCGCGCTTTCGTTGCCGAACATGCTGGTGATCGCCGGCGTCATGGGCGCGAAAAAGACGGCCGCTTACTGTTTTGTCATCGTGATTCTCTCCACCGTGGCCGGTATGGTTTACGGGAGCATCATGGGATAGATATTGAAGAAACCAAGTTTTTTGAAAAAACTTAGTTTCTCTTTCAAAGGTGAAAGGAGGAGACATGGAAATCAAAGTGTTGGGACCGGGTTGCCCGAAATGTCAGCAGGCGGAAAAAATTGTCAGGGAAACCGTTGCCGAAACAGGATCAGCGGCTCAAGTGGAGAAGATCACCGATGTGATGAAGATTGCCGGATACGGCGTTTTCGGAACACCGGCAGTGGTGATTGACGGTGAGGTGAAAAGCGTCGGCAAAATCCCGTCAAAGGACGACATCAGAAAATGGCTGGCTGAATAGGGAGATATGGACTTTGTTCCAAAGAAACTAAGTTTTTTCAAAAAACTGAGTTTCTTTCTCGGACACCTTGCTACACCAATTCATAAATTCGTCACCCCCTTCCGCTCCCGCCGGATTGCCAAATCCGGCGGCAACCCGAACCGATCAAGGGGGTACGAATTTACTACAACTTTAAATAATCCTGGTTCTAACGGATTTTGTGGTTCCAGGTGATTTCAGACAGCCGCAGGCCAGCCGGGAACATGACAACGGATCGGGGAATGGGATATCCGTTCAATCCTGAAATCCGGTGTCATGTCGCTTGTGAGACCACAAAAAGCGTTGGAACCAGAAATGGTCCAGGAGGAAAGATGAGACTCTTTGGGAAACTTGTTTTTGCCGGCATGATTCTCTCTCTGCTTATGCTTGGAGAGACAACAGCCGCAGAGAAGGTGGCAGAGCCGGCGGATGGGAAAGTGATCATCGCCTATTATTTTCACGGCGATTACCGGTGTGCATCATGCACAAAGATAGAAAACTGGTCTCATGAAGCCATCAAAGGCGGTTTTGAGGGGGCATTGAAACGAGGCAGGCTGGTCTGGAAGCCGGTGAATGTGGACAAACCCGAAAACAAGCATTTTGTGAAGACATACAGCCTGTACACCAAATCCCTGATCATCGTGGAGATGGAAAAGGAGAAGCAGAAGCAGATGAGATGGAAAAATTTGGATAAGGTATGGCAACTTCTCAGAAATCAGGAGAAGTTTTCCGCTTATGTGACCCAGGAAATAAGAGACTATTTGGAGAAGGGATGATGGAGAGCAGTCTTGTCCCGATGTTTTCGGCAATCTGGTTCGGCATTCTCACCTCAATCAGCCCGTGCCCGCTGGCCACCAACATCGTCGCCACCTCATATATCGGCAAGCGGATAAAGGGGGATTACAGCACATTGATTGCAGGGTTCTCCTATACCGTGGGAAGATCCGCCGCCTATGTGTGCATCAGCGTCATCATAATCTTCAGCCTGCTTTCGATTCCGGAAATCGCGTTGTTTCTCCAAGAACATATGAACAAGATCATCGGCCCATTGCTGATCTTCGCGGCCCTGTTCATCTTGGAGATTCTGGCGGTCAATTTCAGCGGATTCGTTTTGAGCCATAAGCTTCAGAAACGCTTGGGGGATGGCAGCATCTTGGGCGCGTCTGCCCTCGGATTCATCTTCGCCCTCTCCTTTTGCCCCATATCCGCGGCCCTGTTCTTCGGAAGCGTCATCCCGCTTTCGCTGAAATATGAATCCCAGTTGCTTCTGCCCTTTCTTTACGGCGTAGGGACCGCGCTACCGGTGTTGTTGTCCGCGGCACTCATTTCATTTGCCTCACGCACTGCCGGAAATTTCTTCAACAAACTGGCGGCGGTCGAAGTGTGGCTCCGCCGGATCACCGGGGTGCTGTTTCTGACCATCGGCCTCTATTTCAGCCTGAAATATATTTTCGGGGTGATCAACTTCTAAATCAAAGAAAGGCATCCTTCATTTGTGGATTCAATTTGTAGTTCCGCCTTCAGGCGGTGCGACACCGCCTGAA
>JAOZRQ010000054.1:18189-19562 GCA_029940115.1 Desulfobacterales bacterium | reverse complement strand
GCGATTTTTGCACCATACAAAAAGATTGTCCGGAGTGCAAAAATTGAGCGAAGCGATTTTTGCACCATACAAAAAGATTGTCCGGAGTGCAAAAATTGAGCGAAGCGGTTTTTTGCACCATACGTCTTCGGGGTGACAAACATTTTGTTTAAACCTCGAGCAGATAAAGGCTAAATGAAGGTCATTCCAGAGAAAGGGGGACCTCATGCTTGATCTCGCCGGACTGCCAAAAGCGTTTGGATTTGTCAATCCACGCCGAGCGGGGGGGGTAATGGCGGCATTTTTTCCCCAAAAAACCGAAAACCGACTATGCGCTTGACAGCCGGTTGGATCTATGTTAGAGGTTTCAACATAATATTTGTCAGACAAGAAGTTAAGCTTTTTGAAAAAGTTTAACTTCTTTGGACAATCTTTTTGTTGAACTCTATATTAACATTGGATCAGAAGCTCAGGCGGCCGCTGAGGAACTGAATGTCAACGTATTGGAGGTCTGAAATGCAAATATACACTTGTTCGGAAGCGACTCAGAACCTTGCAATCCCGCTTGAACAGGCTGAAGTTGTCATTCCAAATGTCAGACTGAACATGGCGCAATTGCTGTCGGCCATCCGCCAACTGGATGAACCTTCCCGCATTCAGGTTGCCGAAGTTTTGGCCGAAACTGAAATGAACGGCAAAACAGGAAATCTGATGGAACGACTCGGCAAAAAAGAGCCTGTCGAGGAAATCAGTGATGCGAACATTGAAGCTGAGATCAGGGCAGAACCGGATTTGACAATCGAACACCTTTGCCGGAGCGAGACACCCTGCCTGATAAAAACAGAGGACCACCGGAATCTGGTGATTCTTTCCCAGCAAGCGTATGATTCCATCATGGAAACACTGCATCTCCTGAAAAGCCCCAGGAATGCGGAGCGTCTTTTGCGATCTCTCGCACATGCACGGGAAGGCAAGCTGCTTGAAAAGGAGCTGATTGAGGAATGAATCTGCTGTTCACTGAGGAGTCATGGGAGGAATATCTTTTCTGGCAGAGAAAGGACAAGAACATCCTGAAACGGGTCAATCGGCTGGTAAAGGATATCCAAAGACATCCCTTCCAAGGCATTGGCAAACCCGAACCGCTCAGATATCAGTTTCATGGATGCTGGTCCCGACGGATCACCGATGAGCATCGCTTGGTTTATGAGATCACCGAAGATACAGTGCGAATCATTTCTTGCAAATATCATTACTGAATGCTTTTTCTGCACTTTGGACAGAAGGGAGGTTTGACAAAAAATTGTCACTCCGGAGTGCCGAACCTGTGGTTTGGCATCCTCGGGATCGGAAGTCCCTGCCAAACCTGTGGTTTGGCATCCCCGGGATCGGAAGTC
>JAOZRQ010000054.1:0-18089 GCA_029940115.1 Desulfobacterales bacterium | reverse complement strand
CCTGCCAAACTGCAAGTTTGGCACTCCGGGGCAACGAACATTTTGGGTTGATGAGCTTGTCACTCCGGAGTGCCAAACCTGTGGTTTGGCATCCTCGGGATCGGAAGTCTCTGCCAAACTGCAAGTTTGGCACTCCGGGGTTGATGAGCTTGTCACTCCGGAGTGCCAAACCTGTGGTTTGGCATCCCCGGGATCGGAAGCCCCTGCCAAACTGCAAGTTTGGCACTCCGGGGCAACGAACATTTTGGGTTGATGAGTTTGTCACTCCGGAGTGCCAAACCTGTGATCTGTGATCGGAAGTCTCTGCCAAACTGCAAGTTTGGCACTCCGGAGCAGTGAATGTTTTTGGTTGATGGGCCATTCGGTTGCATCTTGTCCCGACGGTTAGGGATGGTTCCCGGGTAAGTATTCGGTAAACCCCGCCGACCTCACCCCGCGCTCGGTTCGGATTGACAAATCCGAACCGCGCCATCCCCGTCGGATTTGGCAATCCGACGGGAGCGGGCACGAGGTTTGCCGAGCATCGACAAATCCGAACCGCCATCCCCGTCGGATTTGGCAATCCGACGGGAGCGGGCACGGGGTTTGCCGAGCATCGACAAGTCCGAGCCCCCATCCCGCCGGATTTGGCAATCCCGCGGGAGCGAGTACGGGGTTTGCCGAACATCTGCGTTCCCGGTTTGGGAAATCCCGAGAAGTCGGGCGAAAGCAGGAAAGGTGCAACGGCATGAATGGGTAAGGAGAACTTTTTTGATGAAAGGAGATTTGCCATGAAGAGAGGCACATTCTCGCTGATGATCGGGCTTCTCCTGATCCTCGCACTGTGTCCGATGGCAGCGGCACAGGAGAAGGTCCCGGTAGTCGAATTCATGAACAGCGGCACATTTGACATGGATATGGTCTCGCTGTTGGAAAAGGATGTTCCAGTAGTCGTGGTGGTGCCGCTCGGAAACAGTGGTTGGAAAGATGGGGCGAAGATCACGGGTGAACTGGGGAACGCCAAAAGTGACAAGCCTATTCCGAAGAAGCTTGACAAATGGCTCTGCACGGCGAAAAAGTATGGCGGCAAGGTCAAATTCAGACAGGCTGACAAGGGGCCCGTACTCGACATCACCCTCAAGATCATAGACATTCTCATAGCGACTTACCAAACGGTTGTCAATGGCAAGCACGGATGATCCGGAGGGGACGGGCAAGTCGGCAGAGAAGCCCAAGCCGGAAGAGCCTGAACCGCCAAACTACGCCTCGGTGAAAGGGTACGATGCCACTGTCTATTACAAAGGGAGCGGAGACATCAAGAAAATCCGTTTCAAGCGCAGGTAGTCTGCTTTTCTCACGCCGGCTCGCGCAAAGTCTGCCTGAGGTACACCAGCGCGCGAAACCTGCGTGGACAGGAACAAACAACGTCGGGCTGTCACGAGTCTGTGGCAGCCCGAAAAACCGGTAGGTGAAAAATGGGACCGTTCGCAACACCGAACAGAATAATCTGCTGGCTCATCATGGCCGGCCTCTCTGTTCTTCTGCTGCTGTCCGATGCGACGCAGGCCCAGGGGAAAGACCGGATCGCCCTGGTGATCGGCAATGCGAATTATGAGGGAGGGATTTTCGGCTCGCTTGAGGGGAATGACGCGGAGGACATGGCCGCGGCGTTGGAGAGATGCGGCTTTTCCGTGACAAGGATGCTTGACGCAGGAAGAAGGGAGATGGTTCGTGCGATCAGGACGTTTGGCCACAAAATGGGAAGGGGGAAGGTGGCGCTGTTCTACTATTCGGGACACGGCGTTCAGGTGGGGGGTGAGAGCTATCTGGCTCCTGTCGACACCCAGGCCGTGTACGAGGATGAGGTGGAGAGCGAATGCGTCAAGACCCGGTTGGTGCTCGGCAAGATGGACAACGCCAAAAACGACATGAACATCATCGTTGTTGACGCATGTCGCAACAACGCGTTGAAGGGGCATCACAAGGGAGGCAGCCAAGATGTGAAAATGCCTGTGCCGACAGGCTCCGTCATCGCATATGCGACGGCTTTCGGGGAGGGGGCCAAGCCGGCCACCATGCTCGGCAGAAACAGCCTCTACACCTCCGTGCTTCTGAAGCATATGGAGACACCTGAGCTTCGCATTTTGGATCTGTTCATGCGTGTGCGGCGGGAGATGCTGGAAACCTACGGAGAGGAGCAGATACCTTGGGAACGAATGTCGCTGACTCGGAACTTCTATTTTGTCAAAGGGAAAAAACATAAAAATATCGAACAATTGCCTCATCTCACCCTCATGTTTGATTACAATAAATCCGCAATCAGAGCCAGATACCATCAAATGCTGGATGAAATGGCGGAAACCCTGAAGCAGAACCCCCAGTTGAATCTGGAGATTCAGGGGCATACATGCAACACAGGATCACATGAATCCAGATTTGCAGTTTCCGAAAGGCGGTCCAAAGCGGTAAGGAACTATTTCATCAAAAAGGGCATCTTTGCTGAAAGACTTCGTTGGGAAGGTTACGGAAAGCTTCGGCCGATAGCTTCCAATGATACCGAGGGAGGCCGGAGGTTGAACAGAAGGGTTGAAGTCCACCCTGTTTATTCCGCCGGCACGACCACCATACGGCCAGACACAACAACCACGAGCATACTGCCGTACTCCACAACGACCATACCCCAAAGAACTGGGGAATGGCGGGAACCGGTGACCGGGATGGCGTTTGTGTGGGTGCCGGGTGGGTGTTTTCAGATGGGTCAGACAGAGGCGGGAAAGCGTCAGATCATAAAAGATCTAGGAAAAGAGGAATACGATAGGTTTTATGCTGCTGACGAGCTGCCGCGGCATGAGGTCTGTGTGGATGGCTTCTGGATGGGGAAGCATGAGGTGACCAACGCCCAGTACAGGCAGTTCAAATCTGGGCATGACAGCGGAGATCAACACGGCTATTCCCTG
Organism: Desulfobacterales bacterium; assembly: GCA_029940115.1. Lineage (GTDB taxonomy): Bacteria > Desulfobacterota > Desulfobacteria > Desulfobacterales > 4be13 > JAOZRQ01. The sequence continues at coordinate 15,153 of JAOZRQ010000054.1, read as the reverse complement.
AACGGCCGCAATCAGCCTGTGGTTGAGGTGAGCTGGGAGGACACGAAGGCGTTTGCCAAGTGGCTGGCGCGCCAAAACGGCGGCCGAAATGAGTTTCGGCTGCCCACCGAGGCGGAATGGGAGTATGCCTGTCGGGCGGGAACCCGGACTGAGAGATTTTTGGGATATGATTCGTCGGTTGACGCTTGCAACAAATATGCGAAAGTCGACTGCGGTGACGGTATTATTGCCACTTCGCCGGTGGGAAGTTTCAGAGCCAACAGCTTCGGCCTCCATGACTTGTTGGGGAATGTCTGGGAGTGGTGCGACAACCGGGTGGACCGGGGCGGCAGTTGGTGCGACCCGCCGGCCAGCGCGTCTTGCGCCAGCCGGCGCCGCTACTCGCGTCACCGGAGCAACTGCCTCGGTTTCCGCTTCGTGAGGACCCATTAGTTTTTGACCTTCTGACCTTATTTACGCGCGCGGCAAATCGTCCAACCATCTGCCTGATGTCATGCGGATTGCATTCCATACGCACCGATTGAGTCATTGAGACCGGTATTTTCTTAAATGTTGCCCGAAAATTTCACCGACCCGTTCCTCATTGTTGGAAATGGACGTGTCCGGGTCTCGGCCCCCGTGAATGGGGGGGAATGGGGAGAATCCGGATTCGGCGGCTCCCCGGACGGCCTGTCCCCCTCGGGCGGGGGCATTCCGGGAAATCCGGTGTCCCCGGCGGGTTGCCGGTCTCGGCGGCTCGCCGGATGGCGGGGGATTGGGATCCCGAAACTTGGAGACTCCCTCATTTTCAGGTCCTCACACCCGAAAATCCCTGTGACACGCTGTTTAGACGGACTTCATGGGGATCGGAGAATATTTTGGGAAACCTTCAAATATTTTGGTGCCAAAGCGGGGAGATGAAAAATGACACAACTCACAAGAATCTGCTGGCTCCTCATGGCCAGCCTCTCTGTTCTTCTGTTGTCCGGTGTGACTCAGGCAAAAGAACAAATTTCAAGCAATTCATCAACACCGGAAGGGGTGGTCAAAAAATTATACAAAGAGCCAACGCCCTTTTCCACAACTGACAAGGACATCGTCTTTCGGCATTTCGATCCGTCTCTTGGCCAGCTTCTCATCGATGATTACGCAGGAATGAATCCGATGTTGCACTTTGATCCGCTATGTGATGGTCAGGATTGTCGTATTGAGGATTTCAGACTTTGGGAATCCGAAATTGAAAAAGACAAGGCGATCGTGACAGCGACTTTCAAAAACTTTCAGCATCCCACAATCATCGACTTCAAACTGAGGCGGATTGATGGCAAATGGAGAATAACCAATCTGATATCCCGGACCGGAAGCTGGAACCTTCTGAGCCTGTTGGGTGGCAGTGAAACCCTTGAGGAAGAAATGGAACCTTCCTCAACCGTGACCTCCCCCTTCTCCAAGCATGAGGAGCGCTATCAGCGGCTGTTCGCCTCCCTCGAAGCTAAAGGGATGACGCCCGATGAACTCTCGGCCATCTTCACTTCAGACCGGGCGCAGGAGAGGGACATGACGCCTGTGGAGAGAATGTCCAAAAAGGTGATCAGCCCCGCTTCCATGAGAACGAAGAAGCAGATCCGTCGCATTGCCCAAAAAACAAGGAAGCACCTGAACAGGCACAAATCGTCATATGACATGCTCGAAGTACGCTTTGGCGTCAACAGGGAGATTGCCGCGGCAATCCTGTTCAAGGAGACCTCTCTCGGGGAATTCAAGAATTGGAAACATGAATCCTTCACCGTGCTGAACAGCATGTTGGGCTTTATGGAATTGCCGGCGGATGCGGATCACCGGCAAAGCGTGAGGATGGAGAGGATACTCTCCACCGCCGAGAGGAGCCTGGCGGGTCTGCTGCTCCACTGCCACAAGTACCACATTGACATCACACAGAAACGATTTCCGTCAAGCTTTGCCGGAGCCGTTGGCATCCCGCAATTCATGCCGATGCACATGAACTATGTGATCACAGACGGCAAAACGACCCCCGACCTGAGCCGGATGTCGGACGCGATCCTCTCCCTCGGGAATCTCATGACGCACAAATTTGACTGGCCCGGCCCCATGAAGATGGGCAGACTCAAGGAGATTGACACCATCGTCAAGAAGTATGTCGACTATGACACCCAAAACAAGGGGGTCAGCTTCTGCATGTCCGCTGATCTGGAGAACCAGCCGTTGCGACGCTTTGTGGATGAGTTCGGCAGGATTCCTCACATCGGCTACATTGCCGAATATGCTGCCGTGCTGATGCAATACAACTATTCGTCCAATTATGTGCTTGATGTCCTGCGGATTGCATTCCATGCACACCGTTGAGGATGGTGCGAAAAACCGCTTCGCTCAATTTTCGCACTCCGAACGATGCGAAAAACCGCTTCGCTCAATTTTCGCACTCCGAACGATGCGAAAAACCGCTTCGCTCAATTTTCGCACTCCGGACAACAGCATAAGAGGAGGAACAGCATTCATGACTGAAGACCGTTTCGACCCGATAGAGGACTTGGTGGGCGACCTGTTCGTGGACCGGCACGAGGAGTTGCGGATGTGCCGGGAGTGGGTCGAAAGGATTCCCCGCATGCATCTGAACAGCTTCGCGTTCGTCGGACGCCGGCGCACGGGGAAGACCGCCATACTGGTGAGATTCTTCAATGAACTCTTCCACACCCAGGACCGCGTGATCCCGGTCTTCATCTCCTTTGCCCGCTATGTGGGCCGGAGGGAGCCGATCTCGTACTACGACTTCGCTCGGGAGTATTTCGGTGGCTACATGAGGAGCTATCTCGCGTTCCGTTACCGGAAGCCCCGCCTTTTCGGAGATGAGTTCGGCCTCCCTCGGCTGCGAAGGTTCGCAGAGCAGGTGAACGACGAGTACGCGCTCGACCTGTACGACCACTATGAGAGCATCCTTGAGGAGAGGGACATCTCCGCGGCCCATGGGCTGGCCCAGTGGGTGATCAACTTCCCCATGGGATACGCCCGCATGGACAACATGCCGACCGCGATCATCATCGACGAGTTTCAGGTCCTGACCAATGTGTATGACCCAAGACAGGATCTGCACCACGACCTGACCGACAGCTTCCAGCGGGCCTCGGAGACGCACTGGGCACCACTGCTGATCTCCGGATCCGCGATCACCATGCTGATGGAGGAGGCACTGAGCGGACTTCTCTCCGGCAGGATCGTGGCAGAGCATCTGAAACCGCTGGCACGGGAGCATGTCCATGACCTGGTCTTCCGGTTCGCGAAAGACCAAGGCCTCAGAGTCACCGAGGCATTTGCGGAGGCGGTTTGGCGGCTCACCAGCGGCTATCCGTACTCTGTCAAGCGGCTGATGGTCAGTCGCTGTGAGGAGCGGCACAGATATCCCTCGATGGAGGCATTGGAGGCGGTAATGCACCACGAACTGACGGATGCCAGCGGCGGTCTGTGGCAACATTACGAGACGGAGTTCAACAAGTACGGCGACCTGCTGAACACCGGCAAGGTCACCCGGCGGGTGATGTTCTGGGCCGTCAAGTACCCGGAGGAGCGGATCGATGCGAGGCGGGTGGCAAGGGAGATCGGTGTGGATGTTGACGAGGTGCGGGCCTCGCTCCGGAAGCTGCAGCAGGCCGACATCGTGCTCAGGGTCGGCTGGAACCTGTATCGGGGACCCGGGGACCCGATGTTGCGGCGATATGTCGAATTCAACTGTCGCCAAGAGATTGAGGACCTCTCCCCGGAGGAGGCGGCCAAGGACTGGCACAAGGAATACGAGCGCCTCCGGGGGAGGATGAGCAACTTCGTGGGCGAGGTCGCGGAGGTCTATGTGGACGCGGTGATGCGGGCCTTCGACGGGCGGGATGTCGAAGGGCCGGCCCATTTCGGCACCCCCGGCACGGTCCGGCTGCCGGTGTTCAAAAGGGTCGTGAGGCGGGGCGGCATCGTCAACAAAGGGGTTCCCGTGGAAATAGACCTGACCGGCGAACATGCGGAGACTGGGGCCCCGGATCCCGCGAAGCTGGCCGGCGAGATGTCTGCTTGGCTGGTTCAGGTCAAATACACCAGCGAGCCGATCGGCCCCGATGACATCCGAAAATTCCTGGACCAGACGGACCAGGTGGTTGCGGAGAGGAGCTACACGAATGTCACCCGATGGTATTTCAGCAAGCGGGGCTACACAGAGAAGGCGGTGGGATGTTTGGAGCAAGCGGGCGTCCTCCACAGCACACTCGCCCAGTTCAACGCCTTGGCCAAGCGGGTTGGGTTCTTTGGGCTGCCAGAGTGAATGCCGGTGTGGACCTGATCTTGCTTTCAATCTGCGTTGCGCCTATCTGGAGTGCCAAACTTGCAGTTTGGCGACCCAAAAAGATTGTCCGGAGTGCCAAACTTGCAGTTTGGCGGACCCCGGTTCCATGCATACCAAACTGCAAGTTTGGCACTCCAGCGCGACAAACATTTTGTTAAAAGCTCTAAAATAGTCAATTCGACTTCACCAATTCCACCTGAAACGGAATGGTGCGCGCCTCATCGTCCACCTCCACTTCGACCACCACATCGTGATATCCGTCTTTCTTCAGCGTCAACTCATATATGCCAGGGTCAAGCGTCAGCTGCAAAGGCGTATTCCCCTTGTGTTCCCCCTCATCAAGCAAAGCGGACAACGGCGTTTCCTCCATGAATACGCCAGTATTGAGCAAAACGGTGGCTCCCGACGGATTTGTGGTCACATCAAGAATGCCGGGCGGCTGCGTCAGAATGAAACTCCCCGGATATTTCCTGGCATTCCCAGCCTCGTCTTCGATCCGAAACGAGTATCTGTAAGTACCAATCTTCCAACCAGTGGTTGAAAAGGAAAAATCTTGACTGGATGATCTGCCGCTGACCGTCCATGTCTCTTTCACTGGGGAATGCCTCACAATGAAGGTCATGAGCTTGAGATTTCTGTCGTCATACCCTTTGGCGACACCAGAGATCGTCTCGCCAGACTTGTAATGGTTACGGATTCTGGCAAGTTCTCCGTAAGGCTTGCTCGTGTCCTTTGGCACCTGTTCGGCATCTTTTGTCGGCTTACCGGCATCTTTGCCCACAGGTTCCGACACCGGTTGATCGCCATTTTTTCCCGGCTTATGAGCATCTTCCGCGATTTGGACGTCGGCAGGTTCCACTGTCTCTTTTTCCGGTTCGACGTCTTTCGTCGGCCCACGAGGGGCTTCCGATGTCTCAGAAACGGGTTTTGACACATCATCCTTTGCTTGTTCAGGCTCTTTCGGCTTGAAAAAAAGAAGGGACGCCACGGCCATCACCATTATAAAAGCAAGAGCAAATCCCCATTTGAGCCATCCCTTCGTTTTTGGCGGATCAGATGATGGCTTGGGGGATGTGGGCATGGCCGTTTGCTTGGATATGTCGTATAAACAGACAGGTTTGGCCTTGTCCGGTTCCCCGACATCTGCTGGAAGTTCCCCCAAGGAACAGCCGGAGACGGATATGATGCGGGTCAGATAAGGCGATTTTATTCTGATCTGTCCAAAAAGGATCGCCTCTTCTTTCAGGGGATCCACTTCCAGCCTGACTTTGTTCAGGCCCGGAGCCGGCCCCCGGTCCACGATCTTCAGTTCCCTGATATCGGTCTCCAAGACACAGGAGACCGGGACACTCATGTCAAAGACAAAGTAATTCTTCTTCTTGGGAACAAGCGGCCGCAGATTCAGGACATCCAGATGTTCCCACGGGCCGTCCTCTTTTACGATGCCGGAGACATCCCCCCTGACGACCACCTTCTCCAAGTCAACAGAAATCTCTTTTCCCACCAACAAGGCAAGGCCGCTCTCCCCGCCTAGGGGAATGGAAGTGACCTCCAACCTGACATTTCTCAGGCTCACCCCTTCTGAGCGGACAGATAAGACAGGTCCGGTTTTCGCACAAATGGTGCTCTCCTGCCCGTCAATCGTCATCGGCTTGTCAATGACGACCTGCCCGAAATATTCGTTGAATTCCAGAACAAGAGTTCCGTGTTCCTCTGTTTGGTCAATTTTCTTCTGAAGATCCATATTATTACCCAAAGAAACTATGGCTTGACCTGATTAAACAGCTACAAAAAATTGTAGCTTTTATTCAATAAATCAATTAGGTTGATGCAATTTGAGGTATCTCATTAATTGGGTCAAGCCATAAGTTTTTTCAAAAAACTTAGTTTCTGTAAAAATCTCATTAGCAAAGCTCAATCCTGTCATATCTCGTTGCGATGGACTGCGTGTCAACCTTCTCTCCACTGCCACACATGATCGTTGTCGTGGTCGTCACCGACAGAAAATCCATCAACTGATCAATCGTTTCCGGGGACATGTCCCTCATATGGACGACCGGCTCATCTGTCAATCTTTTGAGGTTCTCCTGATTGACATCCGATCCCACCCCGCAGGCAATCAGGTCCATTTCTCTGCCAATGGATCGGGGCATCTCCTCCCATCCATCGGTCGGGTTTCCATCCGACATCAGATACACAAGGGGTTTTTGGGCCTGATCCCCGATTTGCGTTCTGTCCTGCCTGACACACTGGCTCACAAAGTCCAAGGCGCGTCCCAAGTTGGAACTCCCTTGGGCTTTCAAGGGCAGGTCTGTGTAATCCCTGACAGGAGAGAGCGGAATGAGCTGCATTGGCGTACTGTCAAACCGTACCAGACTGAACCATACGCCGTCATGTGTGCTTGGATCATCGGCAAGCCTTTGGGTCAGTTCCCGGATCACCTGATTCATCACCGAGATGGCCTCCCCGTTCATGGAACTGGAGCAGTCAATGAGCATATAGACCGGGAGCGGGCGGATTTTTTTGCCGGGGGTGAGGATCGGCCCGATGCAATCGGGTTCCTCCTCAACAGGCTGGGTTTCATCAGCTTGGCTGCCCGATTCTTCAGGGGCATCCACAAATTCCCCCTGTTCCGCCTTCTGAATCGCCTCGGAGAAGGCCTTCGCTGTCTGAAACCGTTCATCCGCCTTTTTGGCAAGGGCCTTCCTGATGACATCATCAAATGCGGAGGGAAGGTTGAGGTTGAGGATCGACGGATTCTCCGGCTCAACACTCAGCACCTTGTGCATGGTCGAGGCCATGGATCGGCCATCAAATGGCCTCTCACCGGTGATCAGCTGATAAAGGATGATGCCGGCGGAGAAGATGTCTGACCGGCCATCCACCCGCTCTCCCTCAAACTGCTCGGGAGACATGAAGTGGAAGGTGCCGAGCTGCATCCCAGTTTTTGTCAGCTTGGAAGATTCCATGCGGGCAATTCCGAAATCCATCACCTTGATCTGCATCGTCGGAGTCAGAAGGATGTTTGACGGCTTGATGTCCCGGTGAACCACGCCGTTCTGGTGCGAGTAGGCCAGCGCATCCAGCAATTGGCTCATTATCCGGACCACATCTGCGATATCGAAAGACTCGCGCTTGTCAAAGAAGTCCTCCAGTTCGCGGCCTTTGACAAACTCCATGGCGATGAAGATGTTCTCCTCATCCTCGCCGTAGTCATAAACCACGATGATGTTCGGGTGGATCAGGCGTCCGGCGGCCCGAGCCTCCTGTTGAAACCGGGCGACAATTGTGTCCGCCTCGCTTTCGCCCAACAACTCCTTTCGGATGGTTTTGAGGGCCACCGTTCGCTCAATCTTCGGGTCAAAGCCCTTGTAAACAATCCCCATCCCCCCTTTTCCGAGGACGGACTTGACCACATATTTGCCTAATCTTTCAGGATGTCCGAATTGGGTATCCATCAGTGTTCTCCCGTTGTCTGAGTTCAAGCTCACATTCATGTTTGGAGGTCAGATGCCACGATGGAAAGCTTGATGGCCAAATTCCAAATATGAGCTATCAATTTTTTTGCCTGAAATTTGATTAGATCTGGATGCTGAAGAACGAGAATGTCCCCCGAGACGTTCAAGTCCCGAAACATCAAGAAGGCCCGGGAGAAGCTGGCCATCCTGAGAATGAGTGAGGCTTGGATTTGTCAATCCAAGCCGAGCGAGGTGGCCCAAACGAAGATCATGGCCCGCAAATTCATATGGTGTCACACCGCCTGAAGGCGGAACTCATCCTGAGAATGAGTGAGGCTTGGATTTGTCAATCCAAGCCGAGCGAGGTGGCCCAAACGAAGATCATGGCCCGCAAATTCATATGGTGTCACACCGCCTGAAGGCGGAACTACGAACTGGATCGTGATCTGCTGACTATGGATATTTTCTTTTCAGCCAGGCATACGCGACCAGCAAAGGGATCACTGTATGCAGTCCAATCCATGGCCAATGGGACCAGCTGGCCGAACTCGGGTCGAAAAAGATGTCGGCAATGATTTTTTCCGTGAATCGGATATAATTGAAGGGATCCTTGTCATCAAGGTTTCCGATCTGAAAGAGAACCGGATGTTCATCCGAATCGAAAATCAGCATGGCCTTGAAAAACCATTTCTGAATCGCCAGATGACTGACATGTTCGGCCATGTCCCCAAGAAATTTGACCGGTCTGACCAAGCCCCCCATGAACAGCTCGAAGATGACGATGATCGGCACCCAGGTCAGGGATTCCTGTTCATTCCTTGCCATGGCGGAGACCCATAGCCCCAGACTTGAAGCGGCCGTTGAGGTGAGGATCAGAACCCCCCAGAATTTCAGGAATTTCATGGGGGAGACAGGGAGCAGAAATATGCAGATCGCGGCCAGCAGGATCAATGTCTGGACAATGGCAATCATCAGAAGAATGCAGATTTTGGCTGTCAGATAGGAGGATATGCAGAGCGATCCCCTTGTCTCCCGTTTGAGGATCAGTTTTTCGGATACAATCTCCCTAGAGGCATTGATCACCCCGAACCATATCGCGGACGCGATCAGAAGAAACAGGATCGCGGCCCGCCGTTGCGCGGTATGCTCTCCCCAGATGACTTGGTTCGCCTTCTCATCGGCCCACTCCTTGCTTTTTCTGAACGCGGATTCGAGGACCAGAGGCGTCTTTGTCTCAATCGCCTTGTCGTATTGACCCGTGAACTCAGACCAAGTTCTGGCGAACCGGTCAAGGCCCTCATAGTCGGACAAGAACCCCTTGAAGGTGATGATCAGCAAAAACGAGATGATCACCGCCTGAAGGATCAGCAATGCCAAATTTTTCTTGTCTGACAGTTTGACCTGAATATTCCTGCCCAGCAGAAGCCCCAATTGATAAACCGGATCATAAATTCTCCTTCTGATCTCTTTCAAAGGGGCATTCTTCTTCCTTTCCGCCTTATCTTCTTCCTGTGGAACCTCAACCTCCATATCAGACTGCAACGATTCTTTCTGATAATTTTGGTGGAGTTCTTCCGGAGTCATGTCTGATATCCACGATTCCCGCTTCAAAACCCGCAACACATAGTCAGCAGGATTTCCTTCTGTGCTTTCCCCGGAGTGTTCCCTGAAATGAGGGACCACGTTTTTCGGAGAATCGAAATAGACGATGTTTCCCCCCACATTCACCAAGAGGAGCTTGTCCAGCTGATTGAAAATATCCTCACTCGGCTGGTGAATGGTCATCAGCATGGCGACCTGCTTCTCCTCACAGATCTGTTTGAGGTATCCCACCACATATTCGGAATCGACAGAAGACAGGCCGGATGTCGGCTCATCCAGAAAGAGGAGCAGGGGGTCTCTGATCAGTTCATGCGCGATGTTGACCCGTCTTCTCTCACCGCCGCTGAGTCCTCTCAGCTCTGAAGAACCGATTTTCGTTTTCAGAAGTTTTGTGAGTTTGTCCTTGGCAAATCCCATCTTCCCCAGAACATCTTCCATGCACTTTTTGCGAACCTCGTACTTCCTGTCGGGATATCTGAGACGAAAAGCGTAGTTCAGAGACTGTTCAACGGTCAGCTGGGGGATCAGGATATCCTCTTGATGGACATAGCCGATGATATCCTTGATCATGCCGAAACTTTCATGAACATCAAAGTTGCCGACGGTCACGCGACCTGTCTGGGGCTTGGTGTATCCGCTCAACAGATTCAGCAACACGGTCTTTCCCGCGCCGCTGGGGCCCATGATGCCGATGAGGGTTCCGGGATCGGCTTTGAGGGAGATGTGGTTTGTCAGAATTCTTCTTTCAGCTCGGGCATGTTCTGAAATGGTGGGAGCATATTTTCTTGCCTGTGCCTTGTCTGACAGCTTTTGGGCCAATGCTTCAGCAAACGCCTTCTCATCTGCATATTCTTCTTCCAAATCCTTCAGGCGGTCAATCAGCTCTTGCGGGACATCTTTTTCCCCAAGCCCCTTCAAGTCAGTCAATTTGAAGAAGGTCGTCTTTATGGCATAATAAAGGTCGTGGGCGATGAGGCTCACCCGCTCCATTCCAAACAGAAACGTCGGTTTGATGACCAACTCGACGCCCGCCGCCTCCTTCTTCCCGCCTGCTTCTTTTTTTTCCCCCAAGAATACTTCATCATTCAGAGTGACTTCATGCCATCTCCTTGTCCCGATCTCCTTGCCATTGATGCAGGTCTTTTTGGCAGATCGGATGCCCCGCAGAAACAGCCTGTCTCCCTCCCGCCTCAGCTTGATATGTTTGGGGGATATCCGGCCTTGAAATTTTTCAAAGGGGATGTCGCAATCTGGATCCGAGCCCAATATCAGCTCAAAGTCCCCTTTCTTCCCAAAATGATAACGAAATGCGTTGTGATGATTGTCAGCCATTCTCTTTCACCATCCTGTGAACAAATGTTCGGATTTTACCTTGGGCTTGTATATCAGCCACTCAAATTTGAGAGCACTGTAATCCCATTTGTCCTTTATGCTCAATCCCACATCAGCGTTGCCGACCAAGGCGATATCCTTGTTTGCCCCTGGCAATCCGAGATAGTTGATCAATTTGTAAATGACGATCTTTCTCTGCATCAGACTGCCGGTCAGCCGGATGTCAGCCTGCATGAGCCCCTGACCCGGCTCTCTGCACTTGCCGCCTCTCTCATTGAATTCAACGCACCCATGGATGAGGAAATCGCCCTTTGGGATCGTCTCCCCGAGTTCAAGTCTGCTGGTGGGGAGCATCTGTTCATCGCCTCCCAGATTGGAAATGACATCCTTCAAATAGGGAGAGCTTTTCTCGAAATCCTGTTTTTCAGGAAGTTCCACAGGGGGATGGCCTTTTGGATTGACAATCACCTGAAACTTCGGATTCCGGATTCTGATGCTCTGTTGATTTTCGTTGTAAAGTGTCAAGACCACCTTCAGCACGTCAGGGGATTCTGAAATGCGAATGGCATTGACGGTTTTGATGGAGACGCCTTTCGCCAGTGAGGTGATATCAGTCCCGTTTGAAGGGGCAGCCATCATCAAAGATAAGATAAGAAAAAACAACCGCTCTTTCATTTGAGCCTCTTTTGGGTTTGCCGTTTGTACTTGCCTTTAGGCGGAAGAACATGCTTTTTGTCATTTTGAAACCCTTTGATTTGATCAATGAAAAGGTCAGGCATCTTTCGGCATCTTTCATTTATGGGTTCACATTCCAGTTTGTGGTTCCGCCTTCAGGCGGTCTCGCACCGCCTGAAGGCGGAACTGCAAACTGAACCACCTTTCAGGCAAAATGAAAGATGCCCATCTTTCACACATTTTTCTGAAAAAGCATCGTTGTCCCCAGATCCCGAACGGAAAAGCCTCTTCCGCCAGAATATTTCCTGAAATGATTCTGGTTCTAACGGATTTTGTGTTTCCAAGTGACCTCATGCGGTCAACATGACAGCGGATTAGATGATCCGTCCAATCCCAAAATCCGGGGATGTCCGTCCAATCCTGAAATCCGGTGTCATCTTGCCTGTGAGAGATCACAAAAAGCATCAGAACCAGAAATGTGTTGATTCTAACGAATTTTGTGGTGTAAGGCCGTTTTTTCAACGCAAAGGAGGTGGACGGACCGAATCTGTGCGGTCTCCGCGGCCTCTGCGTTTTCTTAACCACAACCAAGAATATGGATATATATCCTGAATAATGAGAGATGTCAAGCTGTTTTTGATTCGTGGAACGTGAGGCGTGAAACGTGAGGCGTGAGACGTGAGGCGTGAGACGTGAGGGCGTGAGACGTGAGTATGCAACCACAAAATCCGTTAGAATCAGTCACGCTTCACGCTTCACGCTTCACGCTTCACGCTTCACGCTTCACGTTTCTGGTTCTAACGGTTTTTGTGGTTTCCGACATGATCCGCAGATGAACGCGGATGAACGCAGACAGACGCCCACGGCCTGTGCGGCCGGCCAGGGTGCGGGAGCATCAGCGTCCATCCGCGTCCATCCGCGGTCTGCAGGGATCACAGCTGCCTGAAATCCTATGCAACCACAAAAACCGTTAGAATCAGCAACATTCATTTACGCGCATGTCCAAGTTCAAGTTCAAGTTCAAGTTCAAGTTCAAGTTCACGTTCACGTTCAAATTCACGGGCTTCCCACACTCAAATCTTTCAGATCTGCTGAGTATGTGATAAAGCACTTGCCTTCAGATCAAATATGAAGTATAAATGAATAAAGATACAGAAAGCAAGGCCGGATTTCTGGTGGATGCCAATTTTCAGCAGATATGAAACCTCCCGCCGGATTCGGCAATCCCGCGGGGGAACGAGCCATTGCCGCCGGATTTGGCAATACGGCGGGAATACGCCCGTTGAAAACCTGAACTTAGAACCCTGAACCCATAACCCGAACACAAAAGTCATGACTCAAACAGCAGAATTAACCTTGGAAGGGGTCGAGCGTTTGCCCTTGGAGGCGTTTACAGAGAAAGCCTATTTGGAATACGCGATGTATGTGATTTTGGACCGAGCCCTCCCGCATATCGGGGACGGTCTGAAACCGGTCCAGCGGCGCATCATCTATGCGATGTCGGAACTCGGCCTGAAAGCCGGGGCCAAGCACAAGAAATCAGCCCGAACGGTGGGAGATTGTCTGGGCAAGTTCCACCCCCACGGCGACTCCGCGTGTTATGAGGCGATGGTCCTGATGGCCCAGTCCTTCTCCTGTCGGTATCCCCTCATTGACGGACAGGGCAACTGGGGATCGCCGGATGACCCCAAATCCTTCGCGGCCATGCGCTACACCGAGGCTCGTCTCGCCCCGTACGCGGAGTTGCTGCTAGGCGAGCTGGGTCAGGGAACCGTTGACTGGCTTCCGAATTTTGACGGGACCATGGATGAACCCTCCACCCTGCCTGCCCGCTTGCCGAGCGTTCTGCTGAATGGCGGGACCGGGATCGCCGTGGGCATGGCCACCGACATCCCGCCGCACAATCTGCGGGAAGTTGCCCAAGCATGCATCCATCTGCTGAATCATCCCGAGGCAGGGGTCGAGGACTTGTGCCAATTCATCCAAGGACCCGATTTCCCCACCTTCGCGGAGATCATCACCCCCCGGCAGGACATCCTCAGAATCTATGAGACGGGAACCGGCACGTTGCGGATGCGGGCCGTATTTCGACATGAGAACGGCGATGTCGTCATCACCGCGTTGCCACACCAAGTCTCCGGCGCGAAGATCCTGGAACAGATCGCCGGCCAGATGCAGGGCAAGAAACTCCCCATGGTCGCGGACCTGCGGGACGAATCGGACCAGGACGACCCGATCCGTCTGGTGATTGTGCCGCGTTCGGGCCGTGTCGAAAAAGAGACCCTGATGGCCCACCTGTTCGCCACCACCGACCTTGAGCGGACCTACCGCGTCAACATGAACGTGATCGGACTGGACGGCCGGCCCCAAGTCAAGGGGCTGGTGACGATGCTCCAAGAGTGGCTGACGTACCGGAAGGAGACGGTCCGGAGACGTCTCCAACATCGTCTGGACAAGGTGGTTGCCCGGGTTCACATTCTGGATGGACTGCTTATCGCGTATCTGAACATTGAAGATATCATAGCGATCATCCGTGATGAGGATCATCCCAAACCGGTCCTGATGAAGCGTTTCGACCTCAGCGAGAAACAGGTGGAGGCAATTCTGGAGATACGGTTGCGTCATCTCGCGAAGCTGGAGGCGAAGAAGATCCGGAGTGAGCAGAAGTCACTCACCAAAGAACGGAAGAGATTGGAGAATACCCTCAGTTCCGAAACTCGTCTCAAGACCCTGATTCGGCAGGAGATCGAGGCGGATGCCAAAAAATACGGCGATGAACGGTGTTCCCCGATTGTGGCGCGTGAGGATGCCCAAGCATTGACCCAGGCGGATATCGTCCCCTCGGAGCCGGTCACCGTGGTCCTCTCCATGAAAGACTGGATTCGGGCCGCCAAAGGCCATGACATCGATCCGGCCGGCCTGAACTATAAATCGGGTGACGGCTTCAAGGCCGCGGCCAAGGGGCGAAGCAATCAATTGGCGGTATTTCTCGACGCCACCGGCCGGAGTTATTCTCTGCCCGCGCACAGCCTCCCTTCGGCCAGGGGACAGGGGGAGCCGTTGAGCGGCCGGCTGAGTCCCCCCAAAGGTGCCGAATTTCAGACCGTGCTGATCGGAGAGCCGGACCAGTTGCTCTTGGTGGCGAGTGACGCGGGATACGGGTTTGTGGCGAAATTATCCGACATGTTCACCAAAAACAGCAAGGGAAAGGCCCTGCTGACGTTGCCCCCGGATGCACAGCCCTTGGTCCCGGTCATGTTTTCCGGATTCGACACCGACCGCCTTGCCGCGATCACCAATGAGGGACGGATGCTGATATTTCCGCTGAAAGATCTGCCCACACTCGCCCGGGGAAAGGGAAACAAGATCATCGCCATTCCCGCCGCGCGGGCAGCGTCACGACAGGAGTTCCTGACGACGCTCGTCATCTTCCCGGAATCGGACTGCCGCCTCATCATTCATGCCGGCAGACGCCACATGACCCTGAAGCCTGATGACATGGACCCATACCGAGGCGAGCGGGGTCGACGCGGCAAAAAACTGCCGAGAGGCTTCCAGAAGGTGGACGAAGTGGAAGTGGAACTGATCGGGCAGAAGCAGGAAGAGGAGCAGGAACAGGGGCAGATGACGCTTTTATGAATAAACGGGTTCTGTCCGAAGTGCAGTTTGGCAGAATCCGTCTGTCCGGAGTGCCAAACCTGCAGTTTGGCAGCGTCCGTCTGTCCGGAGTGCCAAACCTGCAGTTTGGCAGCGTCCGTCTGTCCGGAG
>JAOZRQ010000470.1 GCA_029940115.1 Desulfobacterales bacterium | reverse complement strand
GACTGCAACGGCGATGCTGGCGGAACTGCCTTCGCCGATGAGTGCGATGAATGCGTCGGCGGCAACACTGGAAAGGTCGCTTGCGAGAAAGACTGCAACGGCGATGCTGGCGGAACTGCCTTCACCGATGAATGCGATGCGTGTGTCGGCGGCAACACTGGCAAAACCGCTTGTCCCAAAGACTGCAACGGCGATTTTGGCGGTACGGCCACTCTCGACAGCTGTGGTGATTGCGTCGGTGGAAACACGGGGAAAGATGCTTGCGTGGAGGACTGCAACGGTGAATCCGGCGGAACCGCTTACTTGGATGACTGCGACGAGTGCGTTGGCGGAAGCACCGGCAAGGAACCTTGTTCCTCTCCTTACAGCGGCGGCACATTTGTCGTGGGAGAAGAGTGTGGTGGGATAGTCAAAGTTGATTGGCTGTATGACGGCGGAATGTACAAGGGAGAACTCGGCATTTTCAGCATGTCCGGGATGGAGAAGTTCACTCCCGGTTCAAAAGAGTTCATCGCGGAAGCGGTGAGACGGGTTCTCTCAGACCCCGAGGAAAAAGAAGGTGGCATTGCCCTTTCCGACCCGACAGAAAAGGCTCGCTACTCGGGCCTGTTGGGAGAGTCAACAGACTGGAACAGCGGCACCTATATGGGAGCGAGAGAGCTTGAAATGGTACCGGGTGATCGCTTCGCGACCATCTTGGTTCCGAACGGCACGTTCCAGAGCCTTTCCAGGAATCCGGGAACCACGAGTTCCTATCTGCGTCCGCTATTTTCGCTCGTATCGTCAAATCCGGCCTACGGCATGTATCTGGGCCAGATCGCCGATGTGAATGGTCTTGGCACGGCCTTCTCTTATGAGGACATCAATGCGGCTAATAGTGACAAAGACTACAATGATCTGATCATCCGGATCCTCTGTGCAACGGTGGAGGATGTCCCGACACTCGACTTCATGGTGGCTGAAGGCGGCGTCATCACCAAGGCGGCGAGGAGCAAGCGGGGACGAGACGACAGGTGGTTTGACTGGAGAACGGAGACTGACCTCGGCAGGCTGATCATCCTGCATCTTGAAACCGAACCCGAAGCCGTTCAGATGATCGTCGAACTGGACGCATCTGCGGACATGCTGGTCTATGACCCTGAAGGGAGAGAGATTGGCAGGGACGGCGGTTCCATTCCGGGTGCCTCGTTCACACGGAGTGCTGACGGGAATCAGCTGGTCACCTTGCCCGCGCTGGATGATGGCGTCTATCGGATGGTGATTCGCGGAACTGAGGACGAGACGGGTCTCCTGACCGTGAAAAAGGTCATGGAAGATGGCAGAATCCTCTCGGAAGCCATGAGAGAGGCCGACATCCGGGCGCACCAGCCGGTCAAGTCTGACATCGCTGTCTCCCCGTCCGCGGACGATGCGGAGGTTGATGTCAGTGAGATCGGAGAATCGCCGGCAGGCTTCGGTGATCTTAACGGCGATGATGTGGTGGACCACCAAGATATCAAGATGGTCTCCTCCCGATGGAATGTGTGTGAAGGGAGTGATGAGTACGACCGGTTCTTCGATTTTGATAAGGACGGATGCATCACCATCCTTGACATCATGCGGATTGTGAACAGCCGGTAGTCGTTTCCGGCAATTCTGAAAGCCCCTGTCAATCCCTTCGTGGTTGGCAGGAGGCTTTCATCTTTGACGCTTGCCAAAGTGTACTTTTGACACTTGCCAAAGTGCCTTTTGACTTGCCAAAGTGCAACTTTGGCACTCCTTTTGACTTGCCAAAGTGCAACTTTGGCACTCCTTATTGACGCTTGCCAAAGTGCAACTTTGGCACTCCTTTTGACTTGCCAAAGTGCAACTTTGGCACTCCTTTTGAGAAAGGGAGGGAAGAATGATGAAAACAACAGGAAATCGGAGTGATATGTATTTTCTGATCACATTCGCTGTGATGCTTTTCTCGCTTTTTATGATGCCGAGAAGCGTAGTTGCCCAATTCTGGCCGGGCGACGACGTCATCACGGAAGTCACATTCAATCCGGCTTATATTTCAGGAAGGGTATCGGCAGGAGATTTGGACGCCTGCACGGTAAAAATGGTCAAGGCGAAGATATGGGCATCGGGCAAAGACCCACATTCAGGCACAAATCTTCCCCACGGCCCGGTATGGGCCGACCCAGGTGACAATTTCAGATATGAACTCCCCGTGCATGTCCCCTGCAAACGGGACGAAATCGGCATCTGCACCGGAACCCCTGTGGAGACCCAAGGCTATGACGTCTCCTGTGTCGTCTATTATTCAAACACCGGCAGAAGCTATCTGAGATTCAAGAATCAGCATGCGGATGTCTCTTACAAAAACACCACGCCCCTGCACTTCACGATGAATCCAGGCTACATATGTGGCACCCTCCCCTCACTCTACGACACCACCCTGACTGGCGGATATATCCACGCCACATTGAATGCGGACGGGAAATATGTGAACACACGCATTGAGGTGGGCCCTGACGGATATTTTCGGTTTCCGGTCCAAGCTTATCCGAACATCAAGCTCTCCGCAGGCATCCGAACAACAGCGGGAAGCCTTGAATTGGAAAGCCAGTATCTTGATGTCGAAGCGGGTGAGGAGACATGCGTCAACTTCACCCTCAATGCGGGCTACATCAGCGGCAAAGTCTCCATCGGCAGTGGCCTCACCCTGACCGAGGGAAGGATCCATGCGGACCTGAATGCCGATGGAAAATATGTGAATGCAGGAACGAACCTCGCTGTCTCCGGATCTGAAGGCACCTTCTCCTTTCCGGTCCAGGCGTATGATCATATCAAGGTGTCTGCCACCGCCATCAAGACGACCACTGGAAATTACTACAACTTGGAAAACCGATATGCGGATGTGGCTCCGATGAACACGACAACAGTGAATTGGATATTTGATCCCACAAGCTTGATCACTGGCAATTTCATCCTGAACGGATTGGGGACAAACACCGTTGACAGCCACAGAATTTCCGCCAGAGGTCCCGTCGGCGGAAAGGGGACAAGCCTCTCCGACAATGGTGCTTATGCCCTGACCTATCTGATTCCCGGAGTTTATACGGTTTATGCGGACAGTTCCTTGAATGGCGGAGACGACTATTTCAGACATCCGTATGCCAACTTTGCCCGATCCGTCACTGTGCCTGACGACACAGAGGTCACCAATCATGTGGCATCTGATGGCGCGTTCATTGATGGCAAGATCATCTTCAAGGAACCGTGGACCGTTGTCAGCGTCACCGATGCAAACTCGGCCAAGATATATGGCTACGGGGTCAACGGCACCGAAACAGCGGGCGGCTACACCATTGACAAAGTTGACGTTGGCACGACGGATCAGGAGAATTACAATCTGATTGTGTCAGAGGGAAGCTGGAATGTCACTCGCACAGCATTTCATTTTGATCAGGAACAAATTTCCCTTTGCGGCCATGATCCGGTTTATCTCAAATCAGATCTGAATGTGACGGACAATGTCCAGACCTCAGCTTACGGCAATGCCGTTTCAGTCTCCGCCAGCGAGCGTGTCATCCACGATATCACCTATGAAACTGGCGCGGTCACGTTGCTGTTCAAGGTGAGAGACGGAGACAAGTTGAGAAATCCGTGGATGAAAGGGGCGAGCAAAGTCAAGATGGTGTATGACGGCGTTCTGAAGAACGACTATGACATAAAGGTCGAAGCCAAGGGCCCCCCAACCGAGACCACGGAGGGAGAGGCGACCTTCATCGGCGTACCTGGATGGTATCAGGTGGAGGCCGGCGCGGTGTTCAATGGCGCGTCTGTCAGCTTTGGACACCAAGGAACCTACAAAGAGAGAGCCGCACGATCAAAGAAAAGAGACGACAGGGACTCCGAAAGAGGCATAGAAGTCGTTGCCGGCGAACACAAAACGGTCCATGTGGATGTCTATCCCCCCACGCTCACGCTGGAAAGCCCAAACGCCGTGTGCCGATCCTTCCCGGATGAGATGATCACCGTATCCGGAACCGCCACAGACGACATCGGCGGGGTCGCCAGCGTCACTGTCAATGGCGAGTCTGTCGAAGTTGTCTCCACCAGCAACCCGGATGATCCCCATGAGGTCTTCTTCACCGTCCAAGTGCCCATGGACTTTGACACAAACGCGATCCAGGTTGTGGCCAAGGACGCCTACGGGAAGGTTGCGTCTGAGACCCGATACATCTACACCGCGGGCGTCTTCACCGTTGGGGCAAGTGGGATCGTGTCCGTGGACTACCTGTATGACGGCGGCATGTACGAGGGAGAACTCGGCATCTTCAGCCTTGAAGGAATGGAAAAGCTTGTGCCGAACTCAGGCCTGTTCATGGAGGAGGCGGCACGGCGGGCACTGACCAACTCCCCCGCGTATGGATATGTGGTGTTGTCGGATCAGACAGAGGGCGCACGACTCAGCGGTCCGCTCGGCTCAGGCGGGGAGGAGCACGACTGGAACAAGGGGAGCTACAAACTCAGACGGTTCAGGATGCGCCCCGGGGACCAGTTCGCGACGATCCTGATCCCGAACGACACGTTGCAGACGTTCCATGAGCATCCGGACACCCAAGACTCTGAAAAACAGCCCCTATTCTCACTGGCCTCGTCCAATCCGGATTTCGGACTCTGCTTTGGGCAGATCGCTGATGTGGACGGCGAGGGGAACGCGTTTCTCTTTGAGGACTGGCCGGCCAGCCGGAGTGATTGGGATTACAACGACCTCATCGTCCAGATCACCGGCGTGACAGCCTGCGCGCCGACCTTGGACAATCCTGACATCCAACTGGCTTATGACTGGCGGGACTTGGGACTGGGTGAGGAACTGACGGATCATATTCATGTGTCGCCGCCGGATGAGAATACATCGTGGGTGAGGATCACGCTGAAATCCCCGGCTGACCTCTTCATCTATGACCCCGAAGGCCGTCTCATCGGCAAGGAGGGCGGTTCCATCCCCGGTGCCACTTTTGAGATTGATGAAAACGGCCACCAGATCGTCTCCCTGCCCGCGTTGGACGAGGGGGAGTATCGCATCGTGTTGCGGGCCATCGGCGATGGGGGACTCTGCCATCTGGAGATCGAAGGATTTCAGGGAGATGCGAAACTGATGTCACAGGAGGAGCCGTTTGTCATCGGGCCGCAGGAGGTCTTCAAGACAACGGTCTCCGGGGCGTCCTTCCTGGACACAGGGAGGATCACCTTTCCAGCGCCGACCAAGACACCCGAATGTGACCTCAACGGCGATGGTTCCTGCAATGAGACCGACATCGAAAGGGTCTCCGCCCTCTGGAACATCTGCGAGGGCGATCCAGGCTGGAATCCGGCCATTGATCTGGACGGTGACGGGTGCGTCACCATCCTTGACATCATGCGGGTGGTGAACGGCCGGTAGTGTTGTTGTCCTTCCCTTAACTGAAATGCTCCTGTCAGCCTCCGGCCTGATGGGAGCCATTTTATTCTGTCTGCCGAAAAGGCTGGCCGATTTCACTGAATCGAAGCCTGT
The DNA here is from genome assembly GCA_029940115.1 of Desulfobacterales bacterium. Taxonomy (GTDB): domain Bacteria; phylum Desulfobacterota; class Desulfobacteria; order Desulfobacterales; family 4be13; genus JAOZRQ01. The sequence goes on along the minus strand of JAOZRQ010000470.1, from coordinate 106 downwards.
GTGGGAAAAAGAAACCCGGCTTTTTCCCAAACGGGCCGATTCCCTGCCAGAAAAAGCCGGGTTTCTTTTTTGTCCTGTCCTGTCCGAGAAACCCGGCTTTTTCCCA
>JAOZRQ010000469.1 GCA_029940115.1 Desulfobacterales bacterium | reverse complement strand
GCCTGAAGGCGGAACTGCAAACTGGAATGTGAACCCATAAATGAAAGATGCCAAAAAAAGCTATCCACTTTTTGAATTCAGTTCAATATTGTGTGCGATGAGATCCGAGCGTTTGATCGCGACGGTGAGATTTGCGGCTTCGAGGAAACGCTCATCCCGCTTCAGGGTCAGCGCCTCAAAGGCCGTCATTTCATTCTCCAGCTGCGTCGCTGTGGAAGAGACCAAGGGATGGCGGTCATGCCTCAACCTTCCAGAAAGTTTTTTGAATTCTCCCGGATCCAGCTTGAACAACGCCCATACGCCTGTTGCACGCACAATGTTGTCAGAGTCTTTCTTCAGTTTTTCAACAATCTCCGGAACACAGCCACGAATGTTCAGATTGGCGATCATCTCCAGCGCGCAGATCCGGGTCCATGACAAGGTGAACATAGACGTGCCAAATGCGATCTCCTTCAGATGATGCTCCATGTTCTGCCGGGTGTGCAATGCCTTCAACTCCTTGATCCGCTTCAGATGCTCGGTCTTCCGATATTGGTGAAAGAGCGTGAACGCCCGCTTCCGGAGGTCCTTGTCCGCAACCTCCGCCAGCAATGACCGGAGTTCCTCCGCCACGTTCCCGGGGACCGCCCGCTCCTTCTGAAGAATATACCAGTAGTTGATCAGATTGAGCGAGCTGCTGTCCCCGCTCAACAGGATGAGGATGGAAAGGGCCCGCTTCCGGTTGTTGTTGATCTCCTGGTTCAACGCCTCTATCAGACGATCGGAGTGTCTTTCTGGCATCAACACCACTATGGTGGAAAGAATCCGCTTCGCGTCACCGATCTCAGCGGCCAGCAAGGCGGTCAGGTTCTCCCGTGCGGAACTCCCGGATATGTCAAACTTGCCCTTGACCAGCGCCTCCAGCACCGCGGTCAGCACCGGCTTGTCCCTTATTTTCAGCGCGTCGAGAAGCACGTTGCGGGCCCGGTTCCCCTTGAACCGGGAGAGAATGCCCGCGGCCCGCCGCCGGCGGACCCAGCGTTCCCCCTCATCCATGAGAATGCTGGTGAAGAGGTCCACCGTATATTGACCCGACCGCGTCAGGTATCCCTTGCCCATGGGGATGCTGGCAAAGGCCACCGAATGAATGACAAACCGGGCGAACTCGGCCACCCTCGGATATCTCTCCCGATTCTCATCCACCACCTTTTGCAGTCGTTCCCCCAGATCATCCGGATCCAGACGCCCCATGGCCCAGACCGCGGTCTCCTTGACCGTCGGATCCGGATCCGCGAGCGCGGAGATGGCATTGTCATAAAACTCCTTTGTGCCGATCCTTCCGATCGTGAAGAGCGCACAGGCCTTGGTCCACGAAGATGTGGTCTTCCGGGACCGGCGGAGGATATCCTTGAGTCGTTCATGGCTGTTTTTGCGTTCCTGATGGAAATAGGTGAGAAGCTTTGCATGGCGTTGAGCCCAAGGGATGCTGTCGTCAATCAGATCAATGATCATCCGCTTGATATCCAGGGAGATGATATTGTCCAAGGCTTCGAGAGACCGGGCCTTCTTTTCCGAAGATGCGCTGTCGAGACTCCGCTGGGCCGAGAGAATCGGGTCCGGGGGATAAATCATTGCCAACAAGAGAAAAATCCGCTTCCGGTTCTTTTTGATCTCGCCCTTCAGGGCGTCCACCAGATTCGACGCATATTCATACGATCCGATGTCAAATATGGTGGTCAATGTCCACGTCGCGTCCCCGATCTCGGCCTTGATCCGCTCCTGAATGGCAAGCACCTCTCTGCCGGAGGCGTGGTATTTGCATGCCACCAGCGCGGCAAGGAGATGACTCCGGATATCCTCCTCCGCATGATCAATTTTGCTCTTGAGCACCTCAATCGCCTTCTCCCCCCGGATTCGCCCCCAGATTCGGATGATCGGCATGCGGATATACCGGGCCTGCCCCTCCTTCTCATAAGCCGCATCCAACTCAGGGATCACCTCCTCCCCGAACGCGATCACGGCTTTGATCGCCTCCTGCCTCATCTTGGGCACAGAGAGATTTTCCAGCAACAACGGCAACATCTTCGGATTCTTCAGTTTTCCAGAAGCCGCGATGGCCGCTTTCCGCACCTCATGATTCTCATCTTTCAGGAGGTCGAGCAGGGGGCGGTAAAAACTGGAAATGCCCACCTCTCCCAGGACCTGGGCGGCAAGTCCCCGTTCCTGGGGATCAGTGGAGGCGATCAGGGCTTTGAGATTCACGCCTGCGGCCATCACCCCTTCCAGTCCCACGTTCCTGAGCATCCCGATCATGGCCCCTTTTCGGATTCCAACGTCTGCATGCCCCAAGTAGGAGGAGACTTGGTCAAACGCTTCGGTTTCATAAATCGCACACAGGGTCTGCAATGCCGCACCCTTCACGTCAGGGGAATCCTCATCTCTCAGTCTTTTTCTGAGGACCTGGAGGGGGGCCTTCATGGCGCGCTCCCGGATCTTCTCCAGCACATGCTTCCGCACCTCCGGGGCTTGGTGATCCAGAAGATTGATCATATGAGATTCAAGGTTGCTGTATCTGAGTTCCTCCAGCATGTTCAGGGAATAGATCACGTCCCCCGGGTTCTCGCTTTTCAGCCATTTTTCGAGCACCGCCTTGCTCGACGCGTCATCCATGGAAAAGGAGCTTCCCCCGAGTTTCCGTTTGGTGATCGCGTTTGTCAGGACAGCGGTGTATTCGTTGCGTGCCAGAAACGCGATGATCATCCAAAAAATGATGATGACAAGCAGAATATAGATGATATGGATCGGTTTGAGCGAGAGGGCTGAAGTGAGCCCCAGAAGGATGACTCCCGCGAGTGCGCTGGCAAGCGGCTCCACCATGGTCTCCACCACGGTCTGCGCCTTCATTCGCTGACTCTGGGGAAGCGGCTGATAGAGGATCCGCATGGACGGCTCCTCAATGGAGACCCGGAGCACCTCATCAAAGAGTCGGGTCCCGATGATCAGCGAGAAAAGGAGGATGGCCGCTTCCGGGGAGAAATTCATCACCCCCGCGAAACCTGCGGAGCCAAGGGCCACGACGATCGGAACGATCAGCAACGCGATGGCCAGTCCATGGTGGCTGCCCATCAGCCGACTGTAAACAAGCGCGTTGCAGATCAGCGTGACGACTCGGTAGGCCGCAAAAAAGATCCCGAGAAAGCTTGCCACCTTGGCAGGATCATCCTGATGATACGATTCCACTTGGTCATAGAAGACATAATCCATGAAATAGTAGCCAAAGGTGGAAGTCGCGGCAAGGGAGAATACCAGCAGCAGATAACGGCTTTTGAAAAAGTCGGATAATTTCCGTTTCTCCTCTTCCTTGATATCTTCATCAAGAGAGGAGAGTTGTCTCTCAAATATCCGGGTGATGTAAACGAGGACAATCAGGGCGAACATCATCCCGATGGCGGAGATGAGCAGGAGATTCGATGTGCCGATCTTCTCCACGAGCATCGAGACCGAAAATCCGCCGATGATCGCCGCGACGAGGGCACCGGAACCGACGATCCCGTAAAGGCGTTTTCCCTGACGCACATTGAAGAGACGCCCGGCCAGTCCCCAAAATTCGAGTTCCACAAGCACGGCAAGCACGTTGTAACAGATGATCAGCCCCATCACTGTGGCCTTGGAGATGCTCAACAACATGCTGACGTAAAAGAACAGGAGGAGAGCAACAGATACGCCGATGATGGAGATCATCAGCTTTGAGAATGACATCCGCTCCTCAAATCTTGAATAGACGATTCCCACAAATGTGTTGGCCAGCGCCGAGATGATATACACCAGTGGCATGGTCTGCACATCAAATTTGTCCAAGAACAGGGCGTAGGACGCGGTCCCAAGGTACAATCTTGAAATGCCGATGAAAAAGGAGTTGAGAAACAGCAACACCGTTGCCAGTCCCTCATCGGGTCGTATGTTGAGAAGACTTGCCAGTTTGTTTTTTATCATAAGATTCAGACTTCGCGAAGACAGAAGAAGCTGGGGACAGATCTGGGCCGTCTAAAAATGCCGTTTTCAGCCATTGTCTCCTGCCCGACTTCTGGCCCCGCAAAATTTGGCCGCAATGCCCATCTCATCAAGAATCAGGACAAAATGGGAGGGCCGAAAGGCGGGCAAGGGAAATCAGCTGATTTGGACGGCCTAGGACAGATCCTACTTTGGCCCCTTGCCGGAAACAAACTGCAAATTTGTTCCGCATCGGCATTGTGGCAAAACAAATTGCAAATTTGGCATCCTTCATTTTGCCTGAAAAGTGGTTTGCACTTTCGGGTGAATTGAGGAGTTTGCAGTTCCGCCTTCAGGCGGTGTGACACCGCCTGAAGGCGGAACTGCAAACTTTCTGATGTCAAAAAGTGCAAACCGATGGATGAAGGATGCCGCAAATTTGTTCTACATCATCTCCGTGAACCGATCAAAAAGATACCCCGCATCATGGGGGCCGGGGGAGGCTTCGGGATGATACTGCACGGCAAATACCGGATACGTCCGATGCCTGAACCCCTCCAAGGTGTTGTCATTCAGATTGATATGGGTGATCTCGAAATCCATTTGGTCCAAACTCTCGGTCTCCACAGCGAAGCCGTGATTCTGGGAGGTGATTTCGATCCTTCCGGTCAAGAGGTTCTTCACGGGCTGATTCGCGCCGCGATGGCCGAATTTCAGTTTGAATGTCTTTCCTCCCAGCGCAAGCCCGAGTATCTGATGCCCGAGACAGATGCCGAACATGGGGCGATAGCCGAGCAGAGACCGGATGGTTTCGATGGCGTAGGTGACAGGTTCAGGGTCCCCAGGACCGTTTGAAAGAAAGATGCCGTCCGGCTTCATGGCCCGGACCGTGTCCGCAGATGTCGCGGCCGGCACCACCAGGATCTCACACCCTGCGGATTCGAGGCATCGCAGGATGTTGTATTTTATTCCAAAATCAAACGCCACCACCGCATGCCTTTCCCCTCTCTGTTTCCAGACCGTTTTGTCCGACAGAACCCCACCGTAAGGGATCGGCTTCTCCTCTCTCCAGTAATACGGAATCGTTGTGCTCACCTCCTTTGCCAAGTCTTGGCCCGCCATGTTCGGCATCTCATTGGCCCGTCTGACCAGGGAGGAGGGATCAAGGTCTTCTGTGGAGATGACCGCCCGCATGGCCCCCGCGTTTCGGATGTGCCGTGTCAGGGCCCGGGTGTCGAGCTGCTCTATGCCCATGATCCCCTGGGCATTCAGATATTCGCCAAGGGTGGCGGTGGCTCTGAAATTGCTCGGAAAATGCTGATATTCCCTTACGAGAAATGCGGAGACCTGTATCCGGTCCGATTCGATATCCTCCGGATTCACCCCGTAATTGCCGATCAGGGGATAGGTCATGGTGACCATCTGTCCCCTGTAGGAGGGATCTGTAAGCACTTCCTGGTATCCGGTCATGCCGGTGTTGAACACAATTTCACCTTGGCTTTCCCCGGGGCCTGTAAAAGAACGACAGGGAAAAGTGCGTCCGTCTTCAAGCGATACTAATGCTTTCATAATCATTTAGCCATTTTTGTCAGATAAATTTTGTAGGGTGGGCTCTACCCTAGGCTGATGAAAATGTCACAGACAGAGTTGCCGATTGTGATCCCGTCTTTGT
>JAOZRQ010000468.1:1649-5641 GCA_029940115.1 Desulfobacterales bacterium | reverse complement strand
TACGAGTCACGCCTCGGGTCATGCTACGAGTCACGCCTCGGGTCATGCTACGAGTCACGCCTCGGGTCATGCTACGAGTGACGCCCCGGACAACGCCGCGGCCTATGCCATCCTCCTCACCGGCCTCTCTTCTCAGTTCCTCTCCCTCTGCCGGCGGACGATAAACCGGCTCTGGGGGCTGGGCGGCAGAGACAGCGGCCGGAAGAGACGCCGCCAGTATCAGCAGAACCCCAACCAGCGCACCCGAACACTTTGAAAATCCTGTAAACTTCATAAGCCCTCCTTATTTTTTTTCTGATTTCGGTTTCTGAGATGCCAGAGAAACCAAATTTTTTGAAAAAGCTTAGTTTCTTTGGGCATCCTTCATCCATCAGTTCACAGTTTTTTGAGACCAAAAAGTTTGCAGTTCCGCCTTCAGGCGGTCTGACACCGCCTGAAGGCGGAACTGCAAACTTTTCCATCCGGAAAGTGCAAACCATTTTCCATGCAAAATGAAGGATGTCTTTCTTTGGGACAATCAAATCAATATCAATATTCAACATTCCTGGTTCTAATACACCAATTCGTAAGTTCGTCACCCCCTTCCGCTCCCGCCGGATTGCCAAATCCGGCGGCAATCCGAGCCGATCAAGGGGGGTACGAATTTAAAAAGTGATGTACTAACGGTTTTTGTGGTTTCCGACACGGGCTGAGAATGGTGATCCGCGGATGAACGCGGACGGCCTGTGTGCCGGGGCCATCCGCATCCGCGGTCTGTCCCTTCCGTTCCAGACCGGCTTTCAGGATCATGACTGTCTGAGATCACATGCAACCACAAAATCCGTCAGAATCAGCAACATTCAATTCCTACAGCTGAGTACAGGACAAAAAATTGGGAATGGGCGAGAAACCCGGCTTTTTCCCAAACGGGCGGACCTCCCAACTGCAGGAAAAAGCCGGGTTTCTTTTCCCAATCATTTTTTTTGTCCTGTACACAGTTCCTACAGCCAATTTCCCATCAGCAAAAAGGGTGCCCAATATCCCGGATGCCGGTAGCGCCGCTGGGCAATCAGTTCTTTCTGTGCGTTCTGAAGTGCTTTTGCCTTTGAAATGCTTGGCTTTCTGAGTTGTTTGTAGAATTCTTTGACGACCCGCGCGGTGGCCTCGTCATCCACATACCAAAGGGTCGCGATGGCCCCTCGTACGCCTGCCTTCAAGGCGACGCCTGCAAGTCCCAAGGCCGCCCGTTCATCGCCTTGGGCCGTCTGACACGCGCTCAGGGTGAGCAGTTCCACCTGCTGATCACGGAACCTGCCGAGACCGATCAGCCGCTCCAAGTGATTCATTGTCAGCTTGCTGTCATATGTCAGCAAAAAACTCTCCTCCTGAGAGCCGCCGAACACGCCATGGGTGGCCAGATGAACCACCGCATAAGGATGATGTCTGAATTCATTGGTCAGATTCTCAATGGTATAGTCTTGATCCTTCAATACGACCTTGGCGTTCATAATCGTCTGGATATCCTGCAACTCCTTGGACACACTTGGCAGACGGGGGAAACCCTGCACACTTTCAGAAAGGCCGGCGAGCAGGGTATCCGATTTTTTCGGATCAAGCGGCTTGGGCGCATCAGTCAGCGTGACCCCGGGAATCGTGGCGATGGCATATCTCTCCACGAGATAATGCTCGCCGTCATGCAGGGTGGAGAAGGGGATCAACCGGAGCGCGCCGTCGGGGACGATGATCAGGGTGTCAATCTTCTGAGCCGTCAGCAGGGTCTCAACAGGGCGTATCAGCCAATCGTGGAGCTGCTGTGCTTCATAAAAGAACTGGTTCGTGGGCCGGGTCTGCAACTGCATCCGAAAGTTCAGCGCGGTCTCCCTGACATGTTCAGCGTCTGTGGAAATGCTCACCGCTTTCATGCCGTCAGGAAGAGTCAGCAAGATGGCCAGCTTCTCCGGAAACATGATCGGATAAAGCACCGCGGTGTGCGGCGCGGTACGATTCAATGTGGTATTCTGTCTCGCGGTCACGCATTCGTCATCAAAAAAGTTCTGCAACTCGGCAGTTTTCAGCAACTCCATCACGTCCCTCGCTTCCCGGAGCTTCTGCTCGTAAGCGGTAAGCGGTAAGCTTGAAGCGGTAAGCTGTAAGCTCGAAGCGGTAAGGGGTGACTCATCAGGTTTGGCGGTTCCCGCTTTCCGCTCAGATCTTGGAGCTCCCCGCTTGGAGCTTAGAGCTTCCAGCTTGACGCTTAGAGCTTCCAGCTTGACGCTTTCAACGCTTTCCGCCTGTTCCAACAACAGTTCTGCAAGTCCGAGGTAAACCGGCTTGATGTTCTCATTAAATGCGTCCTTCCCGCTTCGATACCCCTTAAACAATTCCTGGCGAATCGGATTCAGCGTGGATATGGCGCTTTCATAACTTTTTATGGCATCCTCGGTCCGGCCTTGGGCTTTGCGGAGCCTTCCCATCTGGCATTGCCAGAGATACAGGATTTCCGGGTGCTTCCCCTGTTCCGCGAAGAACACGGCTCTGCGAGTCAGACGAATTGCCTCTGCATATCGTTTTTCTTCTTCATATAATTTTCCCATCTCTCCATGACTGTATGAAATAAGATGGGAATTCTTCATGTATTCGGCTATCTTCTTTGCCTCGTCGAGCAGTGCATGGCTGTGAGCGGTAAGCTGGGACGTATCCACGTTGATCTCCGAGCGAATCGCCAAGGACCTCATCCTTCCGATGACGATGCTCAAGGCGATCATATCCTCGGCCTTCTCACGGGAATCAGGCAGGGGGCCGATATGATCCCGTGCATCATCCAAAGCCTGCCGAATGTCATCTCCGGTGCCGGATTCGGTTATGGCAGACACCAAGTTGACGAATATTCTTGACTTCAGGACAAATGCTTCGGCAGTCTCTGAAGCTTCGGATGTATCGAGAAGACCGAGACATTCATCATAGATTTCGACGGCCCCCTGATAGTTTCCATCCGAGACAAAGAGGTTTCCGAAATTGTTCAGCACAGCCGCGAGGACATGCGGATTTTCCGCAGAGCGGGCCACCGTCTCCGCCTCCTCCAGATGGTTGAAGGCTTCTGTCATATTTCCAAGGGAAAGGTGAACATCCCCGAACGCGCTGAAAAACAATGCGTTACGGGATTTGTCCTCACTTTTCCGGATAAGGGGCAATGCGGATTCAAAAGCGGACAATGCCTTTCGGTGATGCCCCAGAGCTTGGTAAGCGTCAGACAGGCGTATCAGCGTGTCAATGGTGTCACCGGACATCTGAGAGAAAGCTGGTTTTTCCTTCTCTGATGTCAGCAGACGCACCACCTGTTCCCACACAGACGCGGCATGTTCCACATCGCCTCTGTCCCAAAATTCCTCTCCCTGTTTGATCAGACTCGGGATCGAATCGGTCTCCCCGCAAATAGGGGCCACGCATACGAGAAAAATGGCCAAAGCCATTGGTAAGAGGCATTTGTTGTACATTATGTCATCTCCGTGGGGTTCTGGTTCTCGGCTCGGCATATCCCGCCGGATGGGTGATCATTCCTGACTTTTGGCGCGGTTCAAACTCGGCCACAACAAGTCAGTGTCAAAGAAGCTTCTCGATGACAAATAGGATAACTGGATCTTGGAGGGCGATCCGACGAACTTCGCGGTCGCCTTCTTAAATGCCGGCTGTGCGTGTGAGGTCGGACGCAAAGATTGTCTTTTAGGGCAGAAAAGCATCAACCATTGGCCATCTTTGCACTCCTTTTGCTTGAGCCCTCGAAGCCGCAGGGCTCAATCCGCTTAATCCTCGAATCCGCTGTCACATATGGACAAAAGTTTCACCCCAAAAACCGCAGACATCGACCCCGAAACGCGCAGCTCGCAACGCTGAAACGCAAAAGAAGGCTACAAATATATGAAGCTAAAAGACAACGAATCTTAAACCGCCGGAAGCCGAAAGACAACGAAACCGCCTTCTTTTGCACTCCTTATGGTTGAGCTTCCATAAAGTCT
>JAOZRQ010000468.1:0-1549 GCA_029940115.1 Desulfobacterales bacterium | reverse complement strand
AGACAACGAAACCGCCTTCTTTTGCACTCCTTATGGTTGAGCTTCCATAAAGTCTTAACGTGAAAACGTAAAGTATTTCCGCAATTCGCAAAGTGCTTCTACACAACTCGCAAAGAAAACCAGGAAATAACTTATGGGTGCCTGACGCGAGCCGAAAGTCCGAAGCGACGACCCGAAGAAATCAGCGTAATCCACGTAATCAGTGGCAATCCGCGGTTCAAGCTGGCACCGCGGGATTGAATTCTCATAAAGTTTTTCTGTGAAAACGTAAAGTATTACTGTAATTTTTCAAAAAACAACAAATGCGAGTGCAGGCCCAACCCCGTAGGGCCGAGGCCCGTAAAGCATTTCTGTGAAAGCGCGTAATTCATTCCTGAGACAACACCAGAGCTCAGAACCCAGAGCCCAGAACTCATGGCCCAGAACCCAGAGCCCAGAACCCAGAACCCAGAGCTCAGAACCCAGAGTCCAAGTCCAGAGCCATTACCCAGAGTCCAGAACCCAAGGCCCAGATCCCAGAACCCAGAACCCAGAGCCCTCAAAACAGATTGGGATCGGTAATGATCACAAAATCCCCGAATCCCCTGAATTTTTCATTGAAATCTGGAAAGCACTTGTCCGGGAGGATGGTCACCGTGATGATCCGGGCGTCTGGGGAATAATCTGGCAGATGCTCCGGAATGCCCAACCCCTGCTCGCTGTGAAACCTGCCGTTGATATTCAGCACCAAGGTTCCCGGTTCCCGTTTCAGTGCCTCTGCAATGGAGAAGGCCATGGACGCGTCCCAAAGAGCTTGGGCGTCTATGAGATACGGGCGATGCTTTTTCATCATCTCCGACGAGGTCATTTGTTTATGGGGTCTGGCTTTCTCTCCCAAGCTTTCGAATTTGACCCGGTATTCGGATGAAGCGGCCGAGTATGGGAGTGGAGGCAACCAAAATTTCGCCTTGGGGGACAAATCGTTCAACGAGTCAGGCCCCAAGCGGGAAACCCGGTTCACATATCGGCGGGGCGCGTTTGCCGCGATCACCGGAATCTCATGCTCACGGGCAAATTCAATGAGCGGTTCGTAATCCGCATAGTTTTCCCAGGCACGGCTGTCTGCCAGAAAATGTCTTTCCGCTATCAGACCGGCAAGATATTCGTCAAGCACGATCTGAAGATCGCGCTCAAACATCTCCATAGATAACAGCAACGGTTGAAAGGATCCGGGTTCAGCGTCCTGAAAATGGCGGGTGTGAATCCGCTTCAGAATCTCAGCCTGCAATATATGTGCGGTCGGATCATGATGGCTCTCCCCCACAAGGAGAACATCTGCGTTGCCGGCCCTTTCGATCACCTCGTCAAGTCCTGAAGGCCTTCCATCAGCATCATAAATGCGGCAATGGGCATCAATCATTTTCAACGGATTTTCCACTCTCTTTCCCCTCAGGTAGTGATAATTGTGATGGGTTGCACAGCCGATAAAAACCCACAGGCTCACAGCCATCAAGAAAGTTCTTCGATGTTTGTCAGAAATCATCAAATTTCAAGTCTCAAGTTTCAAGCA
>JAOZRQ010000467.1:3025-5673 GCA_029940115.1 Desulfobacterales bacterium | reverse complement strand
AATTGACTTGACCATCTGTATTCACTCAAAAATTTGGGTGCGAAACTTGAGTTACTTAAGCAACAACAACTTTTACATTTTTGCAACAAGGAGGAAAGTTAATGCTGGAGATCAAAGATTCTGTCGCTGTGATTACCGGAGGAGGAGGAGGCATCGGGCTGGCCCTTGCCAAGCACTGGGTGACGAATGGTGGAAAAGTGGTCATCGCCGATATCGCGGAGGACTTCATGAAACAAGCCGAGGAGGAACTCAAGGCCTTGAACGGCGAAGTGGCCACGGTGGTCTGCAATGTGACCGATGAAGACGATTGCGCCAAACTTGCCGACGCCGCGATCGAGAAGTTCGGTCAAATCAACTTGGTTGCCCCTTTTGCCGGAATTATCAAGGACGGAATGATGCTTTCGCCGGACAGGGAAACCGGCAAAGTCAAAAGGAAGATGTCTCTGGACGCTTTTCAGAAGGTGATTGACATCAACCTGACCGGTGTCTTTCTGACGGTTCGGGAATGCGCGGAGCGGATGATCAACAACAAGTGCAAGGGGCTGATCTGTCTGATCTCCTCCACCGGTTCACTCGGAACGGCCGGGCAGATCAATTATTCTTCCACAAAGGCGGCCATGTCTGTCATGCCGAAGGTCATCACGGCGGAGTTTTTCCGTCGGGGTCTTGGCGACATGATCCGCTGTGTCGCGGTCGCGCCGGGATATGTGGGGACGCCCATGGTAAAGAAGGCCATGAATCAGAAGGCGCTGGATATGGTCTTGTCGCAGATTCCCATCGGACGCCTTGTGGAACCGGAAGAAGTCGCCTCGTTTGTCGGAGACCTCTACCGGAATGAGGCGCTTGCCGGGGATGTGTTCTTCATCCACGGGGGCCTCCGTCTCGGATCCAAAGGATAGCCCTCCAAAAGCTATCCCACGCGTGGTAAAAAAATGCCCCTCTCGTTCCCACGCTTGGCGTGGGAACGCAGAGTGGACGCTTCTCCATAAGTGTAAGGATCCCAAATCTCTTGTCGCAGTCCTGCTCTTAGGAATCAGGTCCAAACAACTTTCCCTTTTGGATGAACAGACTGTGCATCTGCATTGGCAGGTGGCAGATGAAATGGGCAAGTTATTTGGTCACCATTCCTTAGTACCTGTGAACAAATACCCCCCGATTAAAACGTCGGGGGCAAGCATCCCGATTAATCGGGTCGGGGACAAGTATCGGGGATTGGCAAATCCGAACCGCCTGCCGCCAAAAACCAAAAAAGATCGTCAATCCCTGATAAAAGACGTCAGGTTCCGCCAAGAGCGGGGAATGGGGAACTCCCCACGAAACGCGGAACCACAGGCCATCAAAGGGAGATTTCATGCAATTCATTGACCTTGCCGCCCAGCAGCGGCGGATTCGCAAACAGATCGAAGCCAACATGCAGACGGTTCTTGATCACGGAACCACAGGCCATCAAAGGGAGATTTCATGCAATTCATTGACCTTGCCGCCCAGCAGCGGCGGATTCGCAAACAGATCGAAGCCAACATGCAGACGGTTCTTGATCACGGACAATATATTATGGGACCGGAGATCAAGGATCTGGAGGGCCAGCTCGCCCAATACACCGGCGTGAAACACGCCATCAGTTGTTCATCAGGAACCGACGCGCTGCTTATGGCGCTGATGGCCTACGATGTGGGACCTGGGGACGCGATTCTCACCACTCCCTTCACCTTTGTCGCATCCGCCGAAGTCATCGCCCTCCTCGGGGCGATCCCGATCTTTGTGGACATCGATCCGAAGACATACAATATGGACCCTGACAAGCTGGACAGGGAAATCCGAAATCCGGAATCAGAAGAACGACATCTGAAAGGAATCATAGCCGTTGATATCTTCGGGCTTCCCGCTGAGTACGATCAGATCAACAGCATTGCCAAAAGGCATGGTCTCTTTGTCATCGAAGACGCGGCCCAATCCTTTGGAGCCGAATATCATGGCCGGAAGGCGTGTTCCCTTGCGGATGTCGCCTGTTCATCTTTCTTCCCTGCGAAGCCCCTCGGATGCTATGGGGATGGTGGCGCGGTCTTTACGGATGATGACGCGCTCGCGGAGAAGATGCGCTCCATCCGGATTCACGGCAAAGGCTCCCACAAATATGACAACGCCCGCATCGGCATCAACGGACGATTGGACGCGCTTCAGGCCGCGATTCTCTTGGCCAAGCTCGACATTTTCCCTGAAGAGGTGGAGATGCGCCAAAAAGTGGCCCAACGCTACACCGATGGCCTCGGTTCCCACGGCTCGCTTGTCACGCCCTTTGTGCCGGATGAAATGAGGAGTGTGTGGGCCCAGTATTCCATTTTGGCGGAAGATGAGGCGCACAGGACCCAGCTTCAGGAGAAACTCAAGGCAGAGGGGATTCCCACGGCCATCTATTATCCCACGCCCCTTCATCTCCAGTCTGCCTTTGAGAATCTGGGCCACAAAACCGGGGACTTCCCCATCAGCGAGGGGTGTTCCCAGCGGATATTCAGCATTCCGATGCATCCCTATCTGAGCAAGACGGATCAGGATCGGATTGTTGATAAGCTGTAAGCCATCCAGAACCCAAAATCCCAAACCGAGACGCCATGAAAACAGAAAAGAAAATCCTTGTGACGGGCGGAGCC
>JAOZRQ010000467.1:0-2925 GCA_029940115.1 Desulfobacterales bacterium | reverse complement strand
CCCAAACCGAGACGCCATGAAAACAGAAAAGAAAATCCTTGTGACGGGCGGAGCCGGCTTTCTCGGCTCCCATTTATGTGAACGCTTGTTAAAGGACGGCCACGATGTCCTGTGCGCGGACAATTTCTTCACCGGCACGAAGCGCAACATCCTGCATCTTATGAAGAACCCCTATTTTGAGATGATGCGCCACGACATCACCTTTCCGCTTTATGTGGAGGTGGACGAGATATACAACCTGGCCTGTCCCGCCTCACCCATCCACTACCAGTTCGACCCGGTGCAGACCACCAAGACGAGTGTGCATGGAGCCATCAACATGCTGGGACTGGCCAAGCGCATCAAGGCGAAAATCTTCCAGGCTTCCACCAGCGAAGTCTATGGGGATCCCCAGATTCATCCGCAGACGGAGGCCTACTGGGGACACGTCAATCCCATCGGCCTGCGCTCCTGCTACGATGAGGGGAAACGCTGTGCGGAGACACTTTTCTTTGACTATCGCCGCCAGCATGGGCTGAACATAAAGGTGGCCAGAATATTCAACACTTATGGACCGAATATGCACCCTGAAGATGGCCGGGTGGTCTCCAACTTCATCATCCAAGCCCTGAAAGGGGAGCCGATCACGGTTTACGGCGACGGTTCCCAGACCCGCTCGTTCTGTTATGTGGATGATCTGATTGAGGCTTTTGTCCGGTTCATGGATTCGCCGGATGCGTTCACCGGCCCGGTGAATCTCGGCAACCCCGGGGAATTTTCCATCCTGGAACTCGCGGAAAAGGTGATCCGCCTGACCGACTCCCGCTCAAAGATCGTGTTTGAACCGTTGCCGGCAGACGATCCAAGGCAACGCCAGCCAGATATCCGCCTCGCCAAGGAGACACTCGGGTGGGATCCTCAGATCCCCTTGGAGGAGGGGTTGAAACATACCATTGCGTATTTCAAGGAATTGGTTGGCGTATTTGCCAGTTGAGGGAGAGGAGTGCGGAAGTGAAGAGACAAAATCCAAGTCAGGGATGTTGTCTTTTCTCTTTCGCATTTTCCGGGAAGAGTCGGGACTGACCTCCTCCGCCCGGTCAGGACCCTTGATGTCGGGGATTGCAGGTGAATGGACGGCATTTTCAGCATCCGCTTGGAGGCAGGTGTAAACCCAAAAATTCAAAAATTGAGTTTAGTTTGTAGTTCCGCCTTTAGGCGGTGTTGCACCGCCTAAAGGCGGAACTACAAACTTTTAACCGAATGACGAGAGGCAAGTTCGGCGGACAGCCAATTGAATTTATGAATTTATTTTTGACAATGACTGGAAATTACGACGTATGCTTTGGATTAAAACATGAACTACGAAAAACTAACTGCTCGGCTATCCAATTCAGCCACGATCAAATTGCTGAGAGCCAAGAGCGCACCGCTGATTTTAAGCTTTCTCCATCGGGAATTCAAAGAAAAGCACCGCCTGACCATTTCCAATCATGAGCTCGTCAGCAGGCTGTCCGATTACCTGGAAGCCTTAAACTACTTGGATGAAGACCATCCATATGCGGATTTCCTGGAACGCTCAAAAAAACATATTGACGACTGGTGCAACGAATATAACCGGTATTTAAGAAAATTTCCTGATGAAACCGGAATTTCTGTGCATGAGCTGACATCAGATACGGAAAAGGCATTCCAGTGGATCGAATCCCTTGAGAAAAAAGAATTCATCGGCACGGAATCCCGGTTTCTTGACATATTCGCAAAACTTCGGGAACTGATCGAAAACAGTTCTGAAAATCCCCAGACAAGAATCGCCGCACTTGAAGAAAGAAAACGGGAAATCGACGCCCAGATCAGAGATATTCAAATTTCGGGAAAAGCGGAAACATACTCTGATACGCAAATCAGGGAGCGTTTTTATGGAATCAACAAACTGGGGCGGGAACTGATTTCCGACTTCAAGGAAGTAGAGCAAAACTTTAAGGATATTACACGAAACATTTATGAGAAGCAAACCCAGAAAAACGTCACCAAAGGAGAAATCCTCGGTTACACCCTGGATGCCACGGATGAGTTAAAGGAATCCGACCAGGGAAAGTCTTTTTACACCTTCTGGCGGTTTCTGATTGCCGATCAGAAACAGGACGAGTTGGACACGTTGATCGAACAAATTTTCAAGATTCTTGAAGAAAAAGAGATATCTGAGCCTGATCCGTTTATGCGGAAAATCAGGCTTTATCTGCATGACACCGGGCAGAAGGTGATAAACTCCAACCATCGACTGGTCAGCAAATTAAGGCGGATATTGGGAGAGAAATCTCTCCTTGAGCGGAGGAAAACCATTGAACTGATCACTGAGATAAAAAGGCTGGCGATTGAACGGATCGAGGATCCGCCGAAACAGGAACCTTTTACTGAGATCGAGGGGAATTGCGATATCAGCATGGTAATGGACAGACCGCTCGGAGAAGCGGCCCGGACAACCACTTTCACTCATCAGCCAATGGAAATCGGCAATAGTGAAACCGAAAACGCAGACTTGGAAAAGCTGTTCAACCCGTTTGAAATTGACCGGGAGATGCTGGAACAGAATATTGAGACGAGTCTGGAACAACAGGATCAGGTTACGCTTGATGAAATCGTCCGGAACATTCCCCTGAAAAACGGATTGGCGGAAATCGTGGTCTATCTGTCCATTGCATCGGCTTCACCGCGTCATATCATTGATGATGAGAAATATGTGGAAATGGAGTGGAGCGAGAATGATGTTCGCAAGAAGATAAGGATGCCGCAGGTGATTTATGGGTGAGGGGTGAGAGGCGAGAGGTGAGAGGTGAGGGGTAAGGTTTTAATCAATAATTTGGCAGCCTTCATTTCATATGAAAAGTGGTTTGCACCTTTCGGATGGGAAAGTTTGCAGTTCCGCCTCTCGGCGGTGCCACACCGCCG
>JAOZRQ010000053.1:10758-19938 GCA_029940115.1 Desulfobacterales bacterium | reverse complement strand
AGCGGGACCGGCATCTTCATCGGAACCGCCCGCACCGTCCACTTCGACTCGAACAACACCTCGACCAGCGGGACATTCGACTTTTACATATCAATGCCCGGTCAGATACAGGACAGCATCAAAGGGGATTCCGGGATTCTTGCCAATCCTGTCAGAAACGGCTCATTATCCATCAACCTGACATCGGGCAGCGGCAGCTTATATGTTTATGAAAGTTCGCCGGACTCGTATGATCGAATCTCCCCTGACTCAGACGGCAATCTGAGCTATTCTGGGAACTTCGTCAAACTCCGCTTTGACGCCAGCAGCAGTTCAACTCAGGGGACGCTTAGTTCGATCTCATTTGACAATGTCTCCAATCTGGAACCGGTCACTGTGGATCAGGTAAACATTGCGATCACGCTTTGGGATCACGGAGAGCAGGATGGCGACCGGGTGAATGTCTGGCTGAACGATCAGCAGATCTATTCCAACCTGACATTGGAAAACTGGCCCGGAACCGTGTATAATGCCGCCGTCAGCAGCGGAAGCAACACCTTCAGAGTCGAAGCCCTGAATCAGGGGACCGTGGGACCGAACACCGCTTCCATACAGGTCAGCAATGTGATTGAGGGAACGGAGACTCAGCGGTGGAACTTGAAGACCGGCGCTATAGCCATACTTGAAATCAGGTATTGAAGTATTGGGGGACAGGATTTAGCTTTCAGCCCTGAAATTTATTTCGGGGCTTGATGCTATAATTTTTATTAACGGCGGAATACCTCTGCCAAAATTAATTTTTTAGGAGAATATCATGAAAAGAATCATTATCTCATTGGCATTTGTCTGTGTGTGCATTGTGCTGTCTGCTTTTTCCAATAATGTTGAGGCAGATGTTGTCAAATCAGAAAAGCAACTCAGAGTTGAAGTGAAAAAAAACCTTCTTTCCATCTTAGCCAAAGGGGTAAACGCGAAAGAAGTCGCTGAAGAGATCGCGAGAAAATCTCATTTGAAAATCAAGGTTTTTGAAGGTGTTCAGGATAAGGAAGTCAGCCTCAATGTGTCAGACATCCCTGTCTATGATGTTGAAGCCCTCCTCAAAAAAGTCGGGTACGACAATGTTGCTGTTGTTTATGACAAAACAGCAAAAGCTGTATCCGCTTATGTCCTGCCCAAAGGCATGGATGCTTCTGTTTTTGTGAAAGACAACCCTGTTATCCGTCAGGCGAATTCCAGAGCAAAGCCGGTCATCACAGCCAGTGCTGGTTATAACGGCAGTATCTCCCTCTGATTCTGTGTTGTGGGTGATATCGCTGTTTTTCTTATAAATTTAGATGATTAATTATTTATACGAAAGGAGTTAAAAAATGACACACAAAATTATCAGCCTGATGGCACAACTTATGAGAATCTTTTTTGATCTTTCTGAAATGAATAAGGAGTTCTTTAACCCGAAAAAAGAAAGGGGGATTCGTATGAACCGGATGGGATGTATCGTAGTGTTTTTGACGGTTGTATTTTTTGTTGTTCCTAGTGCCAAAGGGGGGGATTATGATGTTGGCTTTGTTGATAAAGTTGTCAAAGACGTAAATATTAAAGTAGATATTACAGATGATCTTCTTGAAGTGGAAGTTGTCCCTGGCTTCGCTATGAAAGATATCTTGATACCTCTATGTGTGGCTTATAAAACTTCTGAGCACTTGCGATCTTCAAACCGAATAGTTTTCAAGTCTTGGCTTGAAGATCACGGTCTTCATAAAAATTGGCTGTGGGTACTTAACAACTGGAAAAATTATGAAAATATTAGTGAGTTTTCCAAGGTCGTAGAAGACCTGTCCGAATCTGAAAAAACAAAATCCGACATCGAAACAGCCTTAAACCGTCTCAAAACAATAAAAGAAATATCCGGGGACGATTTTTCTTCATTGTCACCTACAAATTTTGCGATAGGTCAATTAGAAAAATTGATAATGGAAGAAGCAAAGGGAACGACAGGGGCTGAAATTATTAAAGGTGTTAAAAATTTGGTTACAATATGTAATTTCATTGCCGCACCTACACCGCTCGGAGCAATTCTTCTCCTTTTAAATGCCAGTTCAATTATAGATAACATGGATTATCTTGTTGATGCTGTAAACGGTAAGGTTGATATGCGTTACGCATACTTACTTTACTATATTGGTGATGAAATTTCTAAGGATAAGGACAAAGACGGTAATCTGATTTGGAGTAAAGCACCTTGGAACCAAAACATAACCTGCAAAGCGACCAATTACCAATGTGAAAGCGGAACCCTTGTAGATATGATGATGCGTATGGCGAGTAGCAGGAGTGAAAGTGTATTTAGCTGGATCTGGTTTAAGAATGACATTTATACGATAGCCTATCCCTATTCAGGAGGCTATGAATATGAGGATAAAAACGATATCATCAGCTCTGTTCATAGTGACCCTACCTATCATCATTGCGGGGATTGCTATACGATACCAATGAGTGGCTATATTGGAGAAGGTTCTCTTAAATGTGCGAATTCGTGTTATAACAAATTGATAAAATCCACTCTGGAAATTGGGAAAGGGTCTTCTTATCTGGAACGCGTTGATGATAGCGAATTTTACAGATCGTGGTCACGAATACTTTTTGAGTCTAGTGATAACATCAAGAGAGCGGAAATATATCTGAGAAATCTGGCAAGTATTTTCAGCTATTATCAGTCAATAGAGGAAGGGAGTTATGGGACTTATGGAAACTCTCTGGAAGACGCTTTGACTTCCGTTGTGGTTAGTTACCGAGATGGTTATGAAGAGATTGAACTCAAAGATGTGGGAAAACTGAACGATTATTTAGACAATATGGAGAGACATTTTGAAAATCAGATTGAAAACGCATTTTATAATGTAGGGGGGATAGCACAAATAGGTCGTGGCATAGGTTTCAGTTTTCTTGATGATTCAGATCGGCTTGAATTTATACTAAACAAAATGAAAGAAGCTTATGATAGTCAAGTAAGCATCTATGAAAGCAGACTGATAGGTAAGCCGAAATACTTTTCCATATCATGTGGAACTAGTGATCAAAAACAATGTCTTGCAACTCCTGTAAATCATGATGGATGGGTGCAATATTTTCAGGCTATTAAGGATAATCAACTTTCAACGGGAATGCTAGACGAAAACATTATTGGTGAATTCGCCGTTTACTTTGACAGAGATGGCGGTTCTGATGGAAAGGGCGCTGCGTTTGTTGTCACAGATGATAACGATTTTCTCAGGATTTATGAAGAAATGCGAAATGAACTAGGTATGCCTACGGGAAATCGTACAGGCGACAGACAAAATTTTGAAAATGGTTACATTGACTTATCAGGTGTGTATGGTTACACTGACTTATCAGGTGTGGATATAAATGATTCTGCTTCCCATTCAGAATCGGATTCTGAACATATTGATGTTGTAACTGAAAATGATCCTAGTTCCAATTCAGAAGCGGATTCGACAAAATCAGGTCTTGTATTTAAAGAATTCAGTCTTAAAAAACCTATAAAGATGGGGGAGCCTGTAGAATTCAGCCTCAGGTTCTCAGGAGCTATAGATGACATTCCTTTGATTATAAGAGTCGAAAATGAATGGCATCAGGCAGGAGTGAATGTCAGCCCGACAAAAGTCAAAGATAATGGGTGGGCGGACTTTAAAATTGATCCGGTACATTTCAACGGCTATGGGTTATATCACGTTTATTGCCGTAAAACGGGTGATGATATACAGTTATGGCATGGAAGGTTTGTTGTAGATCGTGAGCCTGTTTCAGATGTTGACACGAAAAGGCTTCTCAAACAGTTTGCGCCTATCGTCCATTTTGGTGATCGTACTAAATCTCAAGCATCTGAATCTAATCCCTGGAGGTATTATGATGAGCAGGAGCATTTTCTGCCAATAGATATGCGGGATATGATAACAGATTATGTGAATGATTTAGGTAACCAGTATCACATCTCAGCAGGATACTTGATTTCAGATATACAAGGAGCGGAAACAGAGCATTTTTTGATTGGCGGGGGAATTATTTCCTCAATCGGAGATATTGCTAAATACAATCATGCAGATTTCAAATATGGAATAACAAAGCCTCATAGTTGGACTGTTACTGATTCTGGCTGTCTTCATGCCTCCCCATTATTGGCAGACAAATGTAAGATCATAGAATATGAGGAAGAAATACTTGAATTTCCTGGCCTCAATGACTCACCCTATATCTCTGAAATCACTTCGCATATTGACCTTGACAGCAAAATTTATGCCACAGCTTATGAGCATAAAGGTTATCTTTTCCTTCAATATCTTTTCTGGTACCCTTTTGATCCTAAAAACGGAAAGACATTTATAAGTGAACATTTTTCAAGACATTCCGGTGATGTGGAGCATATCGTTGTCGTGGTGAAAAAGTCGGATATGAAACCTCAGGGGATTATGTTTTTTCACCATATACCGGAGCAAAAATTTTACTTTTATGGGGATAATGCATTTCGTTTAGGTTCGCTTTTGACTACCTCTTTATATTCAAAGAATGACAATCCTGCCGAGATCGTTGGATCATGGAATGTCTCAGGTGAAAATTTTGCAGGCTCATATGTTCAGTGGCCTCAGGTGGTTAAAACAGACGAACAGCCACATGTTTACATAGCTATGGGCAGCCATGGAGCATATTTCAGAGAAGGCACATATACTGTAAATATACCCGAGACAGGTGATACAAGGAAGAATGACCTTATAGAATATGCAGGCGGACAAGAGGGGATAAATTATGAAGACAGGCTGGTATATCTGCCAAGATTGAGCGAAATTGATATGGTAGGTGAAAATAAGGAATATAGTTTTGCGTTATTTTCTGGTGAAGCTGCTCAGACAGAAGTGCAAAATAATCCCCTGAAAGCCCCTCCTGAGATACCATTTTATCCATACTATGGAAATCCTAACGTCTGGATGTCAGTTCACATGAACTGTTTCAGCAGTTCTGATTCTTTCAATCCCAGAAATGATATTGCTGACTGGTTAAAGGATAGTGAATATGGAATTTCTATTAAAATCACCTCTGAACATGAAGGCAAGGTTTATAAGCCAACTGATGAGATCGAACTGAACATTGAGGTGAAGAACAAGGCCGGAGAGGCGAAGGTCAGTCTTTACTCCTCCACCTATGACGGGCTTTCCGATTTTTTTGGCTGGGATGAAGGAGATGATCTTTCGGCATACCCCGAACTTGTCCAGGAATGGACTCTCAATCTTGATGATTTTTATAGCGTTTCCGATGCAGAAGCCATCAAAAACGGCATGACCGGGGCTGATAAAAAGATCGGAACCGGCACGTTTTTGCTCACACTGCCTGAAGATGCACTGGACAATTGGAATAAAAGATTTCACGTCATAATTGAATCTGACGACGGATTGAAATCGAATGGCACAGGATTTTTCTGCGTCAGGGATTTTTCGTCAGACACCCCACCCGGAAAAATCATTTTCGATCCTCTGGTATTCGTTGAACAGGCCAGAGACGACAAACCCATCATACGATGGGCCAACAAAACCCCGGACAACCCCGAACACCTCCGAATCGAACTCCGCAAGGAAGGCGTGGATCAGCCCTGGGCAGTCAAAGAGAATGTCATGAACTTCTCAGCCCGATGTACCACCGTTCTCAGCGTGCCCGGGCACCTGCACGGTGAGGACTTCTACTTTGCAGCCTATCCCAATGACGGCGACGAGGAATTGGGACGAAGCAACCTTTTCCCGCTGTCCGGAAAAGGCGCGTTCACATACCCGCCCATGCTCCCGGACACAGGCGCGGACGAGTACATCTATGTCACCATCACCAGCGGCCCCTGGAACGACCCCGCGACATGGAAAGACGGCATGATTCCGCCCAATGGCGAAAACGTGAACGTGGAAATACACCACAACGTGGAATTGGACAGAAACATGACCGTGGGCACCCTCACGATTCACGAAGGTGCGACCCTGCAAAACAAATACCGATATGTGCTTCAGGTCACCGGCACATTCGTCAACAACGGGCAGGTCATCAGCAACACCCCCTGCGTCATCGTTCGCAACGAAGAAGGCGATCCCCAAGCATCCGAGGAGATCACCTCGCCGGTCATCCCCGGCCACATCACCATCACCTCCGCACACAAAGACCGGGAATATCCCTCAGACCAGACCATCCGAACAGACTTCAGCACCAATGCTCAGGAGGAGATCGAAATCTGTCTGAACAAAAGCGACGGTTCCCAATGGTGCTGCAAAGCCGATCCTGAATCCGGCACCTTTTATTTCCCCATCCCCCAAGACTGCATCCGGGGGGATGACTTCTGGCTCTCAGCCCATGCCGGAGACGCATCCGACACAACCGACCGATTCTCCGTCCAGGCCGTGATCCAGTCCACGCCCGAAGGCGGCGACTGGGATGACCCGAACACATGGATCGGCAACTGTCTGCCCGCCCATACCGACGTGGTGAGAATCGCCAATGGCGCGGTGGTCACCGGAAAAGGCGAAATTTATATCAAAAGCCTGGTGGTGGAGACCGGCTCAACCCTGACCCACGCGGAGGGATATGAGTTCACCATCACCATCTTCGGCGCGCTCGCATTCAACGGAAACGTCCATATCGACATCCTCGCGCTGGCAAGGCTCCACGGCGCAAGCGATGAGGACATGGCTGAGATCATGCGGGAAATTGCGGAAAACGGAAAATGGAACACCACCGCGCACACCGTGCATGGCGGACGATCCGCATCCGGCACCTCATCATCGTCATCCCATTACACCTCCCGGGAACCGACAGATTACCAGTTGCCGCCCGCGGAAGAAGATCATCGCATTCAACTGTACAAATACGGAAAAGGCAAAGTGATCTGCAAAGGCGGCATCATGCAGGAGGGAGAGAATCAGATTGACATGGAAAAAGGGGAGCGCATGGACATCTCCATCATCCCCGATGCTGACCATGCCGCGGCCATCTGGGTGGATCATGTCGCGATTGGCCCGGAAGATGCCGATTCGGTGTTCCAGAGAAGCGGCATCTCGGTGGTCAAGGTGGAGTTCGTGCGGGTCATCCCGGACCCGGATGCATACATCAGGCTTGAATTTCCTGAGCCAGCGGAACACGGAGAAATGGGAGACCGTGTCTTTGGATGGAATGATGCGGTTGAATTCACCTGGCGTTCCGACAAAATTGATTACGTCAAATATTCCCTGTATGACGGGACCGTGAATGACGGGACCCTGATCACCAGCGGATTGATACCCAATGACGGCTCATGGATGTTCAAACCCTTTGAATACAGCAATCTCCATACCGGCGGTCCGTTTCGGTTTTATGTGGCGGATCCCATTGTCTCCGAACTCTATTCTGTGACCCAGGGCTTCAGCATCGCGGACAAGCCTGAATATTGCAGAATCAGAACCATTGCCGGACACGGCGGCACCATCTCGCTGACCGGTGGCGGGAAAAGAGGGCGGGAGAAACAGACCCGGGATTTCGAGGTTGAAATCGGCGCGGGTCAGGCATTTCTCATCTTCCCGGATGAGAATTTCATCATTGACACGGTACTGATCAATGATGTGCAGTTGCATGAGGATTACGCTGCCGGCGAATCCTTCACATATCGTTTCAGCGACGTGACCACCGACCACACCATTGAGGCGGTGTTCAGGCCCATGACCTGCACACTCACCGCGTCAGCCGCTTCAGGCGGAAGCATCTCCCCCTCGGGATCCCAAGTGGTGGATTACGGCACGGAAAAGCATTATACCATCACGCCGGACGGATCTCACACCATTGCGGATGTGACTGTGAACGGCGTCTCCCGGGGGGCTGTGGATACCCTCACCGTGACAGCGGACGAGGACAAAACCATTGCCGCGACATTTCAGCGGAAACAGGTTGTCGTGCAAACCCTGTCCGGCCCTCACGGGAGCATCTCCCCTCATGGGCCACAAACCGTGGATTGCGGCACGGAGATGACCTTCACCTTCACGCCGGAAGACTGTCACGAAGTTGCGGAAGTGAAGGTGAACGGTCTTTCCCGGGACGCGGGAGAATCCCTCACCGTGATGATCAATGCGGATACAACGGTGGAGGCCGGGTTCACGCGCAGACAGGTGACGGTGACCGCATCGTCCGGAACCGGAGGAAGCATCTCCGCATCCGGCACTCAGGTGGTGGATTGCGGCACGCTTCTGAACTTCACCATCACGCCGGACAACTGCCACCATATCTCGGACGTGACCGTGAACGGCGTTTCCCAGGGGGCTGTGGATACGCTTTCTGTCACAGCCGACAAAGAGATGCGCGTGGAGGCCCTGTTCCGTGTGAAGCAGTTTACGGTGTCGGGATCGGCCGGAACCGGTGGGACCATCTCACCCTCGGGCGGGGTTGTTGCGGATTGCGGTTCAGAACAGAGATTCACCGTAACGCCGGACATGCCGTGCTATAAAATAGAAGATGTCATGATTGACCAAGTTTCCCAGGGAACCGGGCCGATCCATACGATCACGGTGACAAAAGACCAAGCCATTGCGGCCTCCTTCCATGTCAGGCCGTTCACCATTACCGCGTCCGCGGGAACCGGCGGGACCATCTCGCCTTCGGGCACCAGCACTGTGGAATGCGGGGCCGGCAGGACATTTACGATTACGCCGTCATCCTGTTACGACATCAAGGATGTGAAGGTGAACGGCTCATCGGTAGGGCCGGTTTCAAGCCACACCCTCTCAAACATCACCGCCAATCAGACGATTTCCGCGACGTTCAAAGTCAAGACCCACACCCTTGCCGCGAGTGCGGGGGAAAACGGAAGTGTTTCGCCCGCGGGGGATGTCTCAGCGAACTGCGGCTCAGACAAACTGTTCACATTCACGCCCGCGTCCGATGCCTACGAGGTGGAGAACGTGACAGTGGATGGCACTTCCCAGGGAGCCGTGAGCAGCTACCTGTTCACCCATGTCACAGCCAGTCATTCGGTTCATGCGACATTCCGGCTGAAGCCGGTTATTACCGCCACTTCCGGGGAACATGGCAGTCTCTCGGAAGAGGGCGAGATTATCGTGGGTACCGGCACCAGCAGGACATTCAGCATCACGCCGGCATCCGAGGCTTACGAGATCGAGGATGTCACGGTGAACAGTGATTCTGTGGGAGCAG
>JAOZRQ010000053.1:7817-10658 GCA_029940115.1 Desulfobacterales bacterium | reverse complement strand
CTCAATTTACACTTTCACGGATGTGAGTGAAAATCAGGCCATTCATGCCACTTTCAGGCAGAAGCCGGTGATCACGGCCACCTCCGGCGAAAACGGCAGTCTCTCGGAAGAGGGTGACATTATCGTGAGTACGGGTGACAACAGGACGTTCACCATCACGCCGGCATCCGAGGCTTACGAGATCGAGGATGTCACAGTGAACGGTGATTCTGTGGGAGCAGTCTCAATTTACACTTTCACGGATGTGAGTGAAAATCAGGCCATTCATGCCACTTTCCGGGTGAAGCCGGTGATCACAGCCAGCTCCGGCGACAACGGCAGTCTCTCGGAAGAGGGCGACATTATTGTGAGTACGGATGACAGCAGGACGTTCACCATCACGCCGGTGTCCGAGGCTTACGAGATCGAGGATGTCACGGTGAACGGCGGTTCCGTTGGACCGGTCCCCAATTTCACCTTCACGGATGTCACGGCAGATCAGACCATCCATGCCACGTTCAGGCTGAAACCGGTGATCACGGCCAGCTCCGGCGACAACGGCAGTCTCTCGGAAGAGGGCGAGATTATCGTGAGTACGGGTGACAACAGGACGTTCACCATCACGCCGGTGTCCGAGGCTTATGAAGTCGAGGATGTCACAGTGAACAGTGATTCTGTGGGAGCAGTCTCAACTTACGCTTTCACGGATGTGACGGCAGATCAGACGATTCATGCCACGTTCAGGCTGAAACCGGTGATCACGGCCACTTCCGGCGAAAACGGCAGTCTCTCGGAAGAGGGCGACATTATTGTGAGTACGGGTGACAACAGGACGTTCACCATCACGCCGGTGTCCGAGGCTTATGAAGTCGAGGATGTCACAGTGAACAGTGATTCTGTGGGAGCAGTCTCAACTTACGCTTTCACGGATGTGACGGCAGATCAGACGATTCATGCCACGTTCAGGCTGAAACCGGTGATCACGGCCACTTCCGGGGAGAACGGCAGTCTTTCGCCAGAGGGAGAGATTTTCATCAGTTATGGCGATGACCGGACATTCACCATATTCCCGGCCGCTGACTATTGGCTGGATACGCTCACGGTGGACGGCGAACCGGTCACGCCGAGTGCGGGCTATACCTTCACAGATGTCGTGGCGGATCATACGATTCATGCGACATTCACGAATGATTATTTCATCACGGATTTGACAGAACCCTCTGCTCACGCGGAGATTCTGCCGGCCAAAGATGCGGGGAACCGGTATCAGTTGGCATCCGGGGAGAGTCAGACCATCACCATCACGCCGCAAACGGGGTATCGTATCACGAATGTTGAGGTGGATGGGGTGTCACAAGGCCATGACATCACCGAATGGACCTTTGACAATGTGACCGAGGATCACGGGTTCAGGGTGGAGACACAGGAGATTCCGGCCGGAACCTATTATGATATTGAGATCAGCGTTGGTGAGAATGGCGGGTCAGAACCCTCGGAAGCCCTTGTGATGGTTTCGGAAGGGGATGATCAGACCTTTGAATTTCATCCCGAGAGTGACGCGTATTGTGTGGATGAGGTGCGGGTGGACGGCGTTTCCCAGGGGGCTGTCACGACCTATGCGTTCTCAGATGTGGATATGAATCATTCGGTCAGCGTCACATTCATCGAAGATCCTCTTGTTCAGGGGAAACACGAAATTGCGGATCACACCTCGTCGTTCCCGGAATCGGTGGATGTGTCGCCTGCGAAGCTGCCCGGGAAAGAGAGCCACTGGGTCTCCCCCGGCACGGATTTCACCCTCACAGCGACAGCCCATCCGGGATTCGTCATCACCCAGCTTGTGGCTGACGGCGTTGAGCAGGGGGCCGTGACAACGTGGACGTTCACGAATGTGAACGAAGACCACTGGTTCCGCATTGATATCGAATCCCTCGGGCATATTATCACCGCGACATCCGGAGACAACGGGGAGATTTCTCCATCCGGCAGTGTGAATGTGAATGAGGGGGAAAACCAAACCTTCACCAT
Organism: Desulfobacterales bacterium; assembly: GCA_029940115.1. GTDB lineage: Bacteria > Desulfobacterota > Desulfobacteria > Desulfobacterales > 4be13 > JAOZRQ01. The sequence continues at coordinate 8,651 of JAOZRQ010000053.1, read as the reverse complement.
GAATCCTGATATCGGCTATGAGGTGGATACGCTGACGGTGGACGGATCTTCTGTTCCGGCGGATACAAGTTACACATTCATCAGTGTGGCAACAGAACACGACATCCATGTGACCTTCCGGCAGAAGCCGGTGATCACGTCAAGCTCCGGGGAGAACGGCAGCCTTTCGGAAGAGGGCGACATTATCGTGGGTACGGGTGACAGCAGGACGTTCACCATCACGCCGGCATCTGAGGCTTACGAAATTGAGGATGTGATCGTGAACAGCACCCCGCTGGGGCCGACTTCAAATTACGCGTTTACGAATGTGACGAGCGATCAGACGATCCATGCCACATTTAGCCCCAAGCCCGTGATCACGGCCACTTCCGGAGACAATGGCAGTCTGTCATCCGAAGGCGAGATTTATGTGACCAGCGGCACCAACAGAACATTCAGCATTACGCCGGCATCCGAGGCTTATGAGATTCAAGATGTCGCGGTGAATGGCAGTTCTGTGGGCGCGGTCTCGACATACACCTTCACCGGTGTGACGACCGATCAGACGATCCATGCCACATTCCGCCTGAAGCCGGTGATCACGGCCACCTCCGGAGAGAACGGCAGTCTCTCGGAAGAGGGTGAGATTATCGTGAGTACGGGTGGTAGCAGGACATTCAGCATCACGCCGGTCTCCGAGGCTTACGAGGTCGAGGATGTGACGGTGAACGGCAGTTCCGTGGGCGCGGTGTCAGGCTACACGTTCACGGACGTGACGAGTGATCAGACGATCCATGCCACGTTCAGGCTGAAGCCGGTCATCACGGCCACCGCGGGGGAGAACGGCAGCATCTC
>JAOZRQ010000053.1:0-7717 GCA_029940115.1 Desulfobacterales bacterium | reverse complement strand
ACCCCCGGGGACGGTCATCGTGGATTACAATGCGGATCAGACCTTCAGCATCACCCCGGATGATCCGGTGACTTACGAGATCGAGGATGTGACAGTGAACGGCAGTTCCGTGGGTGCGGTGTCGGGGTACACGTTCACGGACGTGACGAGCGATCAGACGATCCATGCGACGTTCAGACTGAAGCCGGTCATCACGGCCACCGCGGGGGAGAACGGCAGCATCTCACCCCCGGGGACGGTCATCGTGGATTACAATGCGGATCAGACCTTCAGCATCACCACGGACGATCCGGTGACTTACGAGATCGAGGATGTGACGGTGAACGGCAGTTCCGTGGGTGCGGTGTCCGGCTACACGTTCACGGACGTGACGAGCGATCAGACGATCCATGCGACATTCAGGCTGAAGCCGGTCATCACAGCCAGCGTTGGTGATAACGGCAGCATCTCTCCCTCGGGTTCTGTGGTGGTGAGCCATGGCGCAGACCAAAGCTTCACCATGACACCGGCGGACGGTTATGAGGTGGAGGATGTGACGGTCGGTGGCGTATCAGTGGGTGCGGTGACGCATCACACCCTTGAAAATGTGACCGGGGATACCGCCATCCACGCCACTTTCAAGGAGGTCACCACCTACGATCTGGTCATCACCATGACTGAACATGGCAAGGTCAGGGTGGAGATAGACGGCGTTGAGACCCTTCTCACCGTTAGTGACACCCTGACGGTGGAGAGCGGACAAAGCATTTATTGCGAAATCATGCCTGACACCGACTACTATGCCAGCGAGATCATTAAAGACGGCACATACTCGACCACGAATTTGGAGACATGGTTTTACGCAGATGAGGAACACAGCCTTGACGTCACCTTCAGTGAGGCCGGAACGCATGACATCACCGTCACCGCGACAAGCAATGGTTCTGTCGAAGTTCAGGTGAACGGAGAGCTGGAGCGAACCGTTACCAGTGCGACCGATACCATCCAAGTGAATTCTGGAGATGATGTTTACTGCTACCTCACCCCGGGCAGCGGCTATTATGCCAGCGATGTGGTCAGGGACGGCGAAAGCTCATCTTATGGCGACTTTGACCATGTCCTTGAGGATCATACCTTTGAGGTCACGTTTTCGCCGACATCAACCCATGATGTCGCGGTGAATGCCGCAGGTGGCGGCTCAGTGGAAGTTCGGGTGAATGGCTCCGTCGTCGGAACGGTGACGGATGCAACAGAAATCTTTGAGATCACTTCGGGCGACGATATCCGATTTGAGATCACCCCGGATGCGGATCATTATTTGGCCAGCATTCTGCTGAACGGTGAGCCTGAAAGCACTTGGATACATCTTGGAAATGTTGATACAAATCAGGTCCTTGACGTGACATTTGCAGAAATCGTTCCCTGCAATTTTCAGATCAATATCACGGGCAGCGGCACGGTCTATGTGGAGGTGAACGGCGTTGAGACGGCCCTTTCCGCCAACGGCACCATTGCCATGAACACCGGTGACTATATTATGTATCGTTGCGAGCCGGATGCGGATTATTACACCCGCAGTCTGATCATGGATGGCGAGGTGACGGATGATTACACATATATGACTGCAAATGGCGATCATACGCTGGATGTGACATTCATAAGCAGCGTCATCCCCGCACCTTATGATCTCACTGTCACAGTGAATGGCAGCGGTGCTGTGGAAGTCAGCATAGACGGCACATCAACCCTTGTCACCTCGACGGCTGTTATCCCAGTGAATTCAGGAGATAGTGTCTGGTTCAATGCTGCGGCAAATGCGGGACACCGCATCGAAACGATGGAAGCTGACGGCGATCTGTTTAGCATGGGGGGATACTGGGGAACCATCATCAACAATGTGCATTCCCTTGATGTCACATTTGTGGAAGACCCTGCTGTCGTAACTTATGATATCGACACCACGATCGCGGGCAGCGGTTCCGTATCTGTCCATGTGAATAATGTTGAGGTGAGTACGCTTCCTGCAAGCGGCATCATTACAGTGAACGAGGGCGACAGGGTTCGGTGTTACTTCGATCCCGCATCCGGTTATTACCCCGTCAGCGTCACAGCAGACGGTACGGCTGTTGATCCGACCTCATCCCACGACTTCGGATATATATCTGAGAATCATGAATTGAATGTGACATTTGAGGCGGAGCAGAATCACACCCTTGATGTCACGCTGAACGGCGACGGCATGGTTAGAATTGATGTGAATGGTGAGCCTGAGTACATTACGTCTGATGCCAGCGTGGAGATACAGGCCGGGGACGGCGTCTATTTCAGTGCGAAAGCGGGTGTGGGGTGTCGTGTTGATGAAGTCCTGAAAGACGGTTTTGCCAGTACGTCATCAGGAACAATCAGCAATATGCGTTCCCTTGATGTCGCATTTGTGGAAGATCCTTCTGTTGTCATCTACGATTTTGACATCACGGTGAATGGCAGCGGAACGGTCAGCGTTGTTGTCAACGGCCTTGAAACGGACGCTGTCTCCACGACCGATGTCGTCACGGTGAACGAATATGATCAAGTTTATTGCTACTTCATTCCCGGACTCGGTTATCAGCTTAATGATGTGGTCATAGACGATGTGTCTGTCGGTGCAGTCTCGCAAAAATCGTTTTGGACAGACGCGGATCACACGGTTGATATGATTTTAAGTGAGGTCGGAACCTATGATATTACGGTCACAGCAACCAGCGGCGGTTCAGTGCTTGTTCGTTCAAATAATATCGTCGTTGGGACGGTCAGCGGAGCGACGGAGGTCATCCAAGTCACCTCCGGAGATGATGTCCGATGTGAGGTCACGCCGGACGCAGGTTATTATGCCAGTGATGTTGTCAGGGACGGTGAAAGTTCCTCCTATGAGTGGTTTGGCAATGTGGAGAGCGACCACACGTTTGAGGTGACCTTCTCGGAAACGGCAATCCATGACATCACAGTCACTTCAGGTGGCAGCGGCTCCGTGACCGTCTATGTGAACGGTGAGCCCGAGCGGACGGTCAGCAACGCAACGGAGATTATCCAGGTCACATCGGGCGATGATGTCCTGTGTGAGGTGACGCCGGACGCAGACTATTATGCCAGTAGCATTATTGGAAGTACTTGGCTTTGGAATGTGGAAACCGACCACACGTTTGAGGTGACCTTCTCGGAAACGGCAATCCATGACATCACAGTCACTTCAGGTGGCAGCGGCTCCGTGACCGTCTATGTGAACGGTGAGCCCGAGCGGACGGTCAGCAACGCAACGGAGATTATCCAGGTCACATCGGGCGATGATGTCCTGTGTGAGGTGACGCCGGACGCAGACTATTATGCCAGTGATGTGGTCAGGGACGGTGAAAGTTCGTCCTATGAGTGGTTTTTTGATGTGGACAGCGACCATGATTTTGAAGTGACATTTGCAGAGATCGTGTCTTGCGAACTCAGTATCACGGCAACGGATAACGGCTCAGTCACTGTTTATGTGAATGATGTCGAATCCGGAACCATCACAAACGGAACAGACACGATCTCAGTCAATTCCGACGATGATGTGCGTTGTGAGTTCACCGCAGATGCGGGCTACTACGCCAGCGCAGTGATAGACGGGAGCTCTTATAACTATGGGTCATCGGGAAATCGTTATTTTTATCCTGTGGACGGTGCCCACGAAATTGATGTCAACTTTCTCCCCACATACACCATCACCACCACCGCAGGCGAGCATGGCACTGTTACCCCCACGTTTACTGTGAATGAAGGAGGTAACGCATGGATAAGCATCGAACCGGATGAGGGATATGTGATTGACACATTGCGGGTTGACGGAACACTGACCGAACCCACATCCATGTATTTTTTTGCAGATGTGCATGAGAATCACACACTGGATGTGACCTTCAGGGAGGCGGTGGTCTATGACATTGCTCTCACCATCAGCGGTAGCGGCAACATAGAAACAAAGACGGATGTCTATTTTGACGGGGACAGCATATCTGTCACCGAAGGCAGTTACGTCACCTTGAAAATCAACGCTGATGACGGGCACAAAATAAATGCCATCACCGTTGATGGTTCTGCTTTTGACCCCACAAAAAGTTACAGATTTCACAGTGTCACGGAAAATCATTCTTTTGCAGTGACGTTTGTGCCTGGCACAGCTTACGAGGTGTCTGTTGTCTATGTGAGCGAGGAATGGAGTGAAGGCGGAACTATAAACCCGGATTCCATAATGATTGATGAAGGATTAAGCCAAACATTCACGGCCAATCCGGAAGATGGCTTCAAAGTTCTGAATCTTGTGGTTGATGACGAATCCCTTGGCGCACAGGCAAGCTATGATTTCACCGCCATAGACAGCGATCATACCATCGGGGCAACTTACGCATCTGCTGAGGCTGTCCTCTATCAGATCAGCGTCAGCGTCGCAGGTCTGCCAAACGGCCAGATATATCCCTGTTACGGGGATGTCAATGTGCCTGAAGGCGAAATGCAGCATTTCTCCTTTGAGCCGGACGATGGGTATCAGGCCGTTGTGCTGGTGGATGGCGAGGAGGTTGACGTTAGCTGGTGGGGCTATGTGTTTGAAAGCGTGACAGCGGATGGGCATACGGTGGATGTCAGCTTTGTTTCAGAATGATTGAGGATTCGGTCTGTCCGGAGTGCCAAACTTCCGGATGAAGATGCCATGCCAAACTGCAAGTTTGGCACTCCGGATGAAGATGCCATGCCAAACTGCAAGTCTGGCACTCCGGATGAAGATGCCATGCCAAACTGCAAGTCTGGCACTCCGGATGAAGATGCCATGCCAAACTGCAAGTCTGGCACTCCGGATGCACTCCGGATGAAGATGAACAAAATACAGGAAATATCGGCCATGATGCAAATCAGCAAACCATTTTTAATCCGTCTCTTGGCAGCCTTTCTCATCATGGCAACCACTGTCGTTGTGGATGAATCCGCAGCGTATCAGATCACCCTCTCAGCCGGGACTGGCGGCAATGTGGATCCGTCAGGTACATTGACCGTGAATCCCGATGAGAATCCGCATGTTCAGATCACATCGGAACCCGGATATGAGATCGCCACAATAACGGATGGGGCGCATGTCATTCCGTTAAGTCCGGGTATAAGCACACTCCACTATCCCCTGCGACATGTGACCCAAGATGCGGAATGTCAAGTGGAATTCAGAACCGCCGCGTTAAAGGGCGTTGAAATCAGGGCGGATGATGACAAACCCAACAATCTCTTTGGCGGGTCGGTTTCCGTGTCCGGCGATGATATCCTTGTCGGCGCTCATGGAGACAATGCAGCGTATGTTTTCACAAAAGAGGGAGACACTTGGACCCAACAGGCCAAACTGGAGGTTGAAGGCGATGTCACCGGCTTCGGATGGCCGGTTTCCATTGACGGTGACTATGCCCTTGTGGGAGCCTGGAATTCCGCGTATATCTTCAAAAGAGACGGAGATGCCTGGTCTCAGCAGGCCAGACTGACCGCTGACAATGAGGAGTCCGTCGGATTCGGTTCACCGGTCTCCCTATCCGGAGATCATGCACTCATCGGGGACTATTCTGACAACGGATTTTCCGGCACAGCTTATGTGTTCAGGCGTAACGGAATCTCCTGGGAACAACAGAGCAAAATCGCCGGCAACGACACAGAGGCGAACGACATGTTCGGCAGTTCCCTGGCCCTTTTCGGCGATTATGCGGTGATCGGAGCTTATGGCTATGAAGGCGGTACGGCCTATGTCTTTGAGCGAAACGGAGACGCATGGACGGAAATCCTCAAAAAAAGCGGAACAGGCTATTTTTCAGAGAGTCTTGCCATTTCCGCATCCGGGGATCATATTGCCATCAGCAACGCGGAATGGCCGCCTCTGATTCTGAACAAAAGCGAATCTGGATGGTACGAGGCGGACACATCGGGAATGAGCGGCGGTTTCAGCGGGATCAGCATGTCTGACGAATATGCCTGCGCGGTCAGCCAGTGGAACAATCAGGCCGTTCTGACAAAGCATGATGACGGATCATGGAAAGATGTGAGAGAACTTTATTGTCCTGATGACGTGAAAGGCTTTGGCGTGTCTGTGTCTGTTTCCGGGGATTACGCGGTTGTCGGCGCGGACAACACAGACAGTTCGGACGGGCGGGGAGGACGGATATATCTGTTTGACCTCACAGAATTGTCAGAGAATCATCCGCCCTTTCCGGAATCACTGAACCCTGTGGAAAAAGGGGATTACACCATCAGTTGGAACAAAGCTGACACGGACGGAGATGCCGCGGGAGTGATGCTTTACATCAAAGACGATGAAAATCAGTGGAATACGCTGTCGTTTCTGAAAATCACTGAAAATTCCGGGCAGACCGCGGTGGCGCTTTCCCAAGACCTTGAATCCGGGATTTACCGTCTGGGTATCTTAGGCATGCATACAACAGAACATCAGGGCGAAGGCGCATCTCCATGGATAACAGACGATTTTGTCATCGGCGAGATGATGACCCGCACCATCATCGCCACTGCCGGCCAGGGCGGAACCATATCACCTTCCGGTGAAGTGATGGTAAGCTATGGCAGTACACAGACATTTGAATTCCATCCGGATGCCGGGTGGTATATCGAAAATATTTTTGTGGACAACGAACCTGCGGAACTCACTGAGTCATACATATTTTCCAATATAACCCAGGATCATGCCATCCATGCTGATTTTGCAGACCCGAATCAGAAAAAAGGAGATGTCAATGCTGACAATGATATCGGGCTTGATGATCTCATTTTGTGCCTGCAAATCGCCAGCGGCATAAAACCGATGCAGTCCGTAACGTCAAACGCTGATGTGAACGCTGATGATCGGATCGGGCTGGCGGAAGCGGTTTATCTGTTGAGAATGCTTTATATGACCGATTAACTTATAGACTCGTGAGTTACAAGTTCTCTGGAAGCCCTGAGATGAATTCCGGCAAGTGCCTGAAATCAATGACACTTGGAATTTTGCGCCTGTTTTGTGGTTGAGCAGCATGGCCTTCGCATGCTGGCCCATACCGGACTCCGGGCAGACCAAATGCTACAACAACACAGTAGAAATCCCCTGCCCGCGTCCGGCGAGGATTTCCACGGCCAAGATGCCCAATATGTCACCAATCCCCGCTCATACACCAAGTTAGACGCGAGCGGAAACGATTTGCCCGATTCCGCAGCCTCGTGGACAATGGTGCGGGACAATGTGACCGGGCTGATCTGGGAGGTGAAGCAGGCAAAAGACGGTGTTAAAGATTATTCAAATCCCCATGATGCAGACAACATATGGAGATCGTTAAACCAAAACCTACCTTATGTTAATCTTGATTTTCAAAGAATTAAAGAAACCCGATTTCTCTCTTCACTGAAAATGAGATCGGGTTTCTTTCTGTCTCAGCCCTGAATACAGGACAAAAAAAGTTGTAGGGTGCATTCCCAAAGTGACGAGTTCCCGATCGGACGCGGAGCGTCCGAGCCGCGTTCCCAACGAGTCGAGGCGGCGTGGGAACGAGACGGCACACACGCGAGGTGCGGGAACGGGATGGGGTCTCACCGGGCGTGGAGCATCTGGGCCGCGTTCCCACGCGGAGCGTGGGAACGAGATGTTCGTCACCTCGCCGGGCGGGACGCGCAGCCCCAGCATCGGATTGGCCTCGCTGTGGGCCTCGACCTGCCTGAGCAG
>JAOZRQ010000466.1:4574-5697 GCA_029940115.1 Desulfobacterales bacterium | reverse complement strand
GAACTGCAAACTTTTTCGTCTCAAAAAACTGTAAACTGATGGATGAAGGATGCCCAAAATCATATAATCAATAAAAACAATGGATTAACTTGGACATCATTTGTGAAACAAAGCACTTACTCTCACGGGAAGCGGTGCCATCAGATTCCCCTTCATCCTATTTGACGGTGATCTGTCTCAGCTTTGCCTTCTCAGCCTTGGGCACAAGCATTGTCAGAACGCCGTTGGCAAGATGGGCTTCCACTCTTGAACTGTCCACCTCTCCCGGGAGGTTGAGCATCCGGCTGAACCGTCCGGCTTCCCGCTCCCGCCTGTGATACTTCGCCTCTTTGTCTTCGGAAGGTATCTTCCGCTCACCCGATATGGCGATGTTGTTGCCAGTGACAGAGATGTCCACATCCTCGGCCTTTAGTCCGGGAAGTTCGGCACGGATATGATAGGCGTCATTATCTTCGGTCAGGTTCAGCAGAGGAAAAACTCCTGACCAGGGACTCTGAACCCTCCCCCTTCCGACTTCTTGGGAAAACTTTTCCAGTTGCCTTCTCATGTTCTCCAGTTCTCCGAACGGACTTCTCCATCCCCACGCCGGGGTGTCAAACATTCTTCTCAGCATCATGGTTCATCCCTCCTGCTACGGTTATGGCGTAGTAAAACTTATGGTCGTCGTCTCAGGGTGAATTCCCACGCTTATATGGCCGACCTTCACCCTGCCACTTGATCATCAAGTTTTTTTCTGTCATTCCTGCGAAAGCAGGAATCCACTGCCCTCTGATCCCCAAAGGTGGATCCCTGCGTTCGCAGGAATGACGGGCTTTTTGACCGAATCGGGTCAGAAACTTGATCATCGAGTGCCGTAAAGACTGATTATAACGCTTTCCGGGGAGGCCGCTCTGTCCTTGAACGTGAACTTAAACGTGAACCCAGACGCGGACATTCATTTGCGGGAAGGTTCAAGTTCACGGGCCTCCCCAAAATCCGTTATAATCAGCATAAAGACAACCTGTCAAGAAGAAGGCTTGAAAAATGATATGATATCATGCAGTTATCATCGCCGTTCCTCTCTGGTTGAAAGATAATCACATCAGACGGCCTGTCAAGCGGAAGGCTTGAAAACTGATATGAT
>JAOZRQ010000466.1:0-4474 GCA_029940115.1 Desulfobacterales bacterium | reverse complement strand
ATCATGCAGTTATCATCGCCGTTCCTCTCTGTCCTGAAAGATAATCACATCAGACAACTTGTCAAGAAGAAGGCCTGAAAACTGATATGATATCATGCAGTTATCATTGCCGTTCCTCTCTGGTTGAAAGATAATCACATCAGACGGCCTGTCAAGAAGAAGGCCTGAAAAATGATATGATATCATGCAGTTATCATCGCCGTTCCTCTCTGTCCTGAAAGATAATCACATCAGACGGTCTGTCAAGTGGAAGGCTTGAAAACTGGCATCCTTCATCCATCAGTTCACAGTTTTTTTGAGGCCAAAAAGTTCGTAGTTCCGCCTTTAGGCGGTCTGACATCGCCTGAAGGCGGAACTGCAAACTTTTTCCATCCGGAAAGTGCAAACTACTTTCCATGCAAAATGAAGGATGCCTGAAAACTGATATGATATCATGCAGTTATCATCGCCGTTCCTCTCTGGCTGAAAGATAATCACATCAGACGGTCTGTCAAGTGGAAGGTTCATGAATCTTTCCCTTCTTTCCAGTGAATCCAACGCTCAGGATCGGGACGATATACTGTGACCAGTACGGCAATTCTGTTTTCAGGATCATAAGCCCATACGCTGTGAACCGGATCACCTGAAAACGTCCTGCCATATATCAGGCAGCTCGGACATGGAAAATCATCAGGGTAATCTTCAATGACTTCACCATGACAGGTTGAAAAAAAATATCATCCAGCCTCAGTGAATCATCTTTTGCCTCTTTTCTTGCATGGAGTGTGATGTTCACACAACTGGCTTCAATTGCTTTGATAATCTTATGAATTTTCATCTCGGTTGCGTTATTTTCCAGAAAAATTAAAAACCAGAGCACATGATGTTCTCTGGGCTGTTCCGATCTTACATTAAACCCGACCATGAAAATCCTTTCATCAGGTTGATCATGGTGCAGATTGGCAAAATCACATTGCCGCCCCTCTCAGATGCTTATCTTCGTGAATCGGGTTCACTCTGAAACTTTTTCCCAGCAGTTCAAACTCTGAAACCTCCTGACGTTTCAGTTTGTTTCGGATCTGTTCAAACTGTATTACCGTCTCGTGAGAATAAAGCCTCTCACCGCAGTGAAGGCAGACTTCGGCATGGACGCTGATGACTGCGGTGTGGATTCCCCCTCGAAGCAGTTTCTCAACCTCTTTTTCAACGATTTCCCCGTTGCAGACAGGACATTTCTCAAACGGTTTCATTTCTCATCTCCTCTGACGCCAGTTTGTCCAACGATTCGGATCAGGTCGGTAAACAGTGATCAGAACCGCCCACTGATTTTCCGGATTATATCCCCATACACTGTGAACAGGAGAGCCGTCGGATGTGTTTCCGTAAACAAGACAACTCGGATAGGGTTTGTCATTTGGATATTCCTCAATGAGCTCTCCCTGAAAAACGCTGAAAAAAACTTCATCAGATGACAGATTGTCAGATTCAGCTTCCTCGTCAGCATGGTCTGTTATTCTTATCCGATTGTTCCTTATCGCGTCAACAATATCAATAAGTTTCATAATATATTATAATTCCTTGCTGGCAAAGCCGGATGGATGGCCAGTTTTTCCATCATCATTGTGCAATGATGTGATGAACCTCATATATTTATGATAAGCATTCATGTCCGGATTTCAAGAGGATGTGATAAAAAATGCAATTCTGCGTGAGGTTCGCCCGATCCCAATGGCCCGGATTTCTCCTGACACAAGTGGCATCGGGCTGTTTTTTGCATCAACACAGACGCATGCGCTGATCCGTAGTCTCATTGCCCCTCCTTTTTTCTCTCGCCATCCTGATCCTTTCCTGCTCAAACAAAAAGCCCGGCAACGAACTGCCGGGCTTTTTTGAAGACTCCCAAAGTTGGAGATCTCAAGGCATATGCTGTTGGCCTCTGGTCCGCATGTTTGGAACTGATGGCCTGAAGCGCATGAACCGTCTCACTTCAGCTCTTGCCTCTCCGGTGACTCTTATGATGTCCGCACCCCATACAGTATTCTCTGAAATGTTTCCGCTGACTTCGACTGGAACGGGTTCGTCATAAAAGCCGCTGACGACCTGCAAGACATAAATTGCCTCTGCCATGCCGATTTCCCCGTCTCCGTTCACGTCGGCTGATGATTGATGAGCATCTGAAACAGGAGTGACTCCGCTGATGATGCGGAGGGCAAGAACAGCGTCCGACACGTCAACATATCTGTCCTGATTCATATCGCCGGGGGTTCCTGACGGATCACCGCCACTGAGATATTCGTCAAGGTCGGAAATGCCGTTTCCGTCAGCGTCGCCGGTTCCGTCCCCGTCAAGATTGCCGAAATACTTCATCTCCCAGTAATCAGGCATTCCGTCGCTGTCGCTGTCTGATCCGGTGATGGTGATGACAGCACTCCGGGTGGCTTTCAGTTCGCCGTCGGATGCGGTGAAGCTGATGGGATATGTGCCTGCCTGTCCCATTGCCGGGGTCCAGTCAAAAGTTGCGCTTCCGTCGCCTTTGTCGGTGAACTTTGCACCCACAGGGAGCGGTGTTGCGGAAAATGCGGGAACGGTTCCGTTGGGGTCACTGGCTTCCACAATAAAGCCGAGCTGCTGTTCCTCATCTCTTGTGCGATCCGGGATGAACTGAAGTACAGGCGGCTGAGGCCCGGCAGAGGGATCGTCAAATCTGATGGTATATGAATCTGTGGTATTTACATCAAATAAGCTGATAAAATACAGCCAGTTGTTGTTCTGATCACGGGTTTTGGAGAGCCAGGCGTTTTCCGGCCTGATCTTCTTTCCGTCGGAGCGTGTCACTTCCCTGATGATTTTTCTCCCGCGAAGGGGATCGGAGCGTTTCACATACATAAACCCGAAATTCACAGGGGTTGAAAGCGTGTAAGTGTCTCCCGCGCCTGTGAGGATTGAGGATGCGGACTGATCCGTAACCTCTGTGTCAACATTGTCCGATTCATACACTTTGTATCCCTGACCGTACTGGACAAGGAAATCCTTTACAGAATCCCGCCCGGGGAGGTCGGCAAGCACATCTTTCACGAGGAAATGGGTGCGGGGCGTTCCGTCAATGAGCGAGGTGAGTTCGCCCCCGAGTTCGTCCGAATGGGAAATGTCAGCGGTAAATTCCACGAATTTGCCTGAAAGGGAGCAGGTCATGATCCAGTGACCTGTTCCGCAGGTGTTCGGGGCAATGTCTCCGAAATCTGCGAGGAGACTCGGGCTGGCCGGCTCTCCGTTCACCTCGCTGCCTTCGATTTCAAAGCCGATCAGCAGACCCTGTTCGTTCTCAACAATTTCGGGCTGGGCAGATTCGATTTTCAGGTTTTTCGCCGTGCCGGAGCCGTTGTTTGTCACCCGCACACCGAGCGGGAAAGGGACAATGGGTTCGATCTCATTGGTAAAAGCATCATCGCCGTAAACATCGGTGGGGAGAAAATAATCAAGCGTGATATTGGGCATGGGTTTTACAAAGATGTAGTCCGGGCTGACTTCTGTGGTGTGTTCCTCGCCGTTGATGAAATAGGTGAGGATTGCGCCGATGTAGTAGAGGGTTCCCTGTTCCAGTCCCTCGGATGCCCCGGGTGCGGGGATGATAAGCCAGCGGATGTCTGCCGAGGAATCAGGGTGGACGGTTCCGGTTCCGTCAATGGCTTCGATATTTTCCATGGAATCGGTGCGGATGAAAAACAGGGCGTGAGTGTCGTTGGGGTCGGAGCTGGCGATGACGCTGTTTCCGTCTTCATCGGAGAAGCTGACATCCACGCTGACCCCATCCAGCGTGATGTCGGCAAGGCCGTTGTTGATCCGCATATTCGCCTCAAATGCCTGCCGTTCCAATGTCATTTCCTGGCGGATTTCGATTTTCACGCGGGCGCAGATGCCGTCTTCAGCATGGGAAAGGGGCGGAAGGAGAAGTGGCAGGTGTATGAGCAGTAATGCCAGCAGATACAGGGTTATTGATAAAACGGATTGGTTTGATGATGGGGTTGTTTTTTTCATGTCAGCCTCGCTGTTGTTCTCCTGTAGGGACTTATGTTAATAGCCCATCTACACGGATTAATGATAAGAAGGGATTAGTGGTTTTCTCGTTCACGGATTCTTTTTCCGGGAATCCTGAAAATTGTGGTTCAGATACCCCGCTATCCGCTATCTGCACGAATTAGTGATAATAAAGGATCCGTTATCCCATCGGGACTTATGAGAACAGCCGGCCCAAGACTGAAAACAGATATTGCCGGGATTGAATGAGCGCTAACCGAAAAGCATATCATATTCCGCAAGAGGAAAAGAGATCGTTTTCACAATATGTTCCCGATTTCTGGCAATGTTCTCAAGTCGCTTGTAAACTGGGGCGTCAAAATACTGCTCTCCGCATCTGTCGCAAACCCATGCGGGAACATTGTCTATATAGTATCTGCTGAAAATCTCATCAAATGAATTGCCCCGCACTCTTGTACGG
>JAOZRQ010000898.1 GCA_029940115.1 Desulfobacterales bacterium | reverse complement strand
CTCATCAAACTCACAAACTCATCAAACTCACAAACTCATCAAACTCACAAACTCAATGCGCATGTTCCATCGCTCCGGTGAAATACATGACAGAGAGCAGAAAGAACACAAATGCCTGCACAAGGGCCACAAACACACCGAGCGCCATGATCGGAAGCGGTGCAAAAAAAGCCCCTGCCAGCAGGAAGAGAATTCCGAGCACCAGTTCATGCCCCATCATGTTTCCGAAAAGACGGAAGGAGAGGGAGAGGATCCGGGCAAAATGTCCGATGATCTCAATGGGGAGGATGATCGGGATCATCCACCATACCGGCCCCAAAAAATGTTTGATGTAACTCGGTCCATGATACATGATGCCGATGACATGGGTGAAGATCACCACCACCAGCGCGCAGGAGAGCGTCGTGTTCAGATTGGCGGTGGGCGGGTAGAACCCGGGAATCAGGCCGATCAGGTTGCACCCAAGCACATAAATGAACACGGTCGCGGCCAAAGGCAGAAGCCATCGGCCCTCCTCGCCGGTAACGGTGACCATGAAATCTTCAATGCTCGAAATGATGACCTCCAGCACATTCTGCACCTTGCCTGGAACCATGCTCATGGCTTTGGCTGGCATGTAACCGAAGACGATGATCAGGATGATGACCACCCATGAGTAAAGCACATGGGGGTAAGTGTGGGCAAAATGGCCCAGCCCGAGCATCTCAAACAGCTTCACAAAGAAAAGATAAGGATGTTCCACTACATTGCCTCCTTCAAAAAAAGTTTTTTAAGTTCCAGCAGGGTCGCCAGCATGATGCTCGCCACCACCACAGAGAGTCCGACAAACAACCCCAGCGGATTCACCATATGCCCGGATATCAGCACAAATATGATCAGCCCGCTCACCATGAAGCGGATGTAGTACTTGACAATGACGGCGTTATAAGATGAAAGGTGGGGGGGTGTCAAGGCTTTTTTCAACGTCCGGTACAACAAATGAAAATTTATGGTGACAATCAGCCCCCCGAACAGGATGCCCTTGGCAAAAGCGGGCGATGCGAAGATGATTCCCAGCAGACTGACCCCTGCCAGAATGATCCAGTTTGCAAGAGTGATGAATTTCAGGAGACGTCTCTGAATGGTCATGGGTTATGTCCTTAACAGTAAGTACTTGGCCATATGTTTTCTGCATATGAGGGACAACCTTCCCATTGTGAGCCGCGGATGAACGCAGATGAACGCGGACGGCCTGTCTGTCGCGGACTCATCCGCGTTCATCCGTGTCCATCCGCGGTTTGTGGAGGTTGTCTTCCCAGAAAAAAATCCCGAAAAACTTTTGGCCGGGTACTTATGAAGCAGTTGAGAAGTTTTTGGCATCTCAGTTTGTAGTTCCGCCTCTCGGCGGTTTCGCAAACAGAAACCCATAAATGAAGGATGCCCAAGTTCTTTGAAAACTGGGTTTCTGGCCATGCAATCATTTGAGACCCCTCATGGCATGATTCCACAAAAAATGCAAGAGAAAAATGGGCATCCTTACATTTCATATGAAAAGTGGTTTGCACCTTTCGGATGGGAAAAGTTTGCAGTTCCG
>JAOZRQ010000465.1 GCA_029940115.1 Desulfobacterales bacterium | reverse complement strand
GGCAAGTGTTTGCCAAACGGCACGTTTGGCACTCCGAAGCGGCACCAATTTCAGGGGTGGGTTTTCCCTCGTTCCCAGACTCCGCCGGATTTGGCAATCCGGAATTTCAGTCTCGACAAACTTCGGCCCCTTTTGTGTGAGCGTATCGCAGGTAGCCGCTCACTCTCCGGTTTCAGCGAACACCGGTTTCACCGTGACGCCGGTCTTCTCATCCGTGTGGTCCGTCTCGTACTTTTTCCGGTATTCATCGGGGATGTGCTCCACGAACACGACGAGATGGATCACGGAGAGTCCCAGGGACCTTCCGTACCGGGCGGCCTGCTTCAGGGATTTCTTGTGATCCCTCTCGTCACTGTAGCTTTTCAGCTCCAAGCCGTACCGTGTTCCCCCGTACTCGATGATCAGGTCAATCGCGCCGTTGCCCGTGGGAAACTCGGGCCACACCCGGGCATTTTTGTTTCCGAGGAACCGTTTCAGATATTCGTACAGGTTGAAATGATACACTGCCTCGAAGACCCGGAGGTCCTTCCTTCTCGGTGCGTCTTTCAGAAGCCATTCCCGATTTTTCCGAAGGTATTTCTCATATCTTCGGATAAGACTGCGGACATGAATCCCATCGGCCGTTAGGGTGTCCGACAGGTCGTCGAACGGCTCGGTCAGCCTGCCCATGTCTGGGAACAGTTCCCGGGAAAAATAGCTGAACAGGCGTTTCTGCACGAACGGGCTTGAAAACCTCACATAAAGGTCCTCATTCGTCTCCTCCGTGTCAATCACGCCGTTCATGTACAGGAAGTTCAGGTGCGGGTCGTCGAACGCGAACCCGAACTTCTGGTCGGTTCTGAAAAATTTCAGCACGACCTCCCTGTGCGGCTCCTCTTTTGCCTTGCTGATGATGTTGATGATGTTGTTGTTGGGAAGGGCTTTGACAGCCATTCTGAACACATAGCCGAAATGCTTCATCGTGATCGGCTCTTTGGGCTTTTTGTTGTAGGTTTCGGTGAGCAGTTCCCCGAACCATGAGACCAGCCCCGGCTGTCCCCGGGTTTCGCAAAAAAGCCTTTCCACAACACCCGGCTCAATCCTCTGTCCCCTCTCTTTCTCATACCATTCGAACATGTCTCCCACCTCGTCACCGCTCAGGTTCGGAATGTGAAGGCTTCTCTGGACATTGAAGGGCGATCCCGTGACATTTTCGATGCCGAGAACGCTTCTGACCCCGATCAGGGCGAGTCCGTGAAGCAGACAGCTTTTTTCTCCGGAAGGTCTGTCCGACTCGTTCTGTCTTCTGATATGCATGTCTCTGAATTCGTTTGCAAAACTGTTGACAAAATCTTCTCTGAGAGCGTCGAATTCGTCAACAATCAGAATCACAGGTTTTGAAAAATGCCGGCCGGAGAACAGACGGGGCAACATGTCCCATGTCATGATGTCCGGCAGATCCTTCCCGAACCACTCCCGCAGGTTCCTGACAAAAAATTCCAGGATTCTCTCATCCGATCCGATTTTCCCTGCGGACTGCATG
The DNA here is from genome assembly GCA_029940115.1 of Desulfobacterales bacterium. Classification (GTDB taxonomy): domain Bacteria; phylum Desulfobacterota; class Desulfobacteria; order Desulfobacterales; family 4be13; genus JAOZRQ01. The sequence goes on along the minus strand of JAOZRQ010000465.1, from coordinate 4,177 downwards.
GTGATGATGCCGACTTCAAAGTCACCCTGCTCTCTGATTCTTCTGAGAGCCTGCTGCATGATCCAAGTCTTCCCCGCCTGCCGGGGGGCCCAGACCGTGACGTAATGACCGCCCTCCTCAGGAATCTCTCCCGCAAGCTGCTTGCACGCATTTTCAACAAGATCCTCCCGGGGGGCATGGTAATGAAGCTTCGTGTTCACAGGTCCGTAGGATGAAAATTTTCTCATGTCATGGTCTCCTTCTTATCTGATTATAACGCTTTTCGGGGAGGCCATCAGAGCCTTTCTCCATGGCCCTCTTCACTTGGTTGAACCGCTTCTCCAGCTTCGGAATCAGGTTGTCGAGTTCTTCCACATCCTCTGCCTCGCCCGCCTTCTCCATGGCAGAGGCGATCTCCCAGAGTGCGGGGCTTCCGACATTTCCTGCTGTCCCCTTGATTTTGTGGGCCTGCACACCGGCCTGACCTGCCAGCCTCTGCGCCACGGACGCTTTGAGCGCCATTATTTGCCCGGGCATGTCATTCAAAAATATTTTGATGAGCCTCACAGCCAAATTTTCATTGCCCATCACCCGGATCAGCAAGTCCTCGCGATTGAAAATTTCGGGAATTTGATCGTCGGTTTCCAAAAGGTCTTTTGCTTCATCTGTTGCTGGGGTTTCGGATGTCAGATCACCTGTCTCATCCTGCGGAGCAAGCCATCGCTCCAGTGTCTCGGCGATGATTTGGGGACTGACGGGTTTGGCAATGTAGTCATTCATGCCCGCGTCCAGGCATTTCTCACGGTCGCCTCTCATCGCATGGGCGGTCATGGCAATCACCGGCACTTCAGGGTTTCTGGCAATGTCCCCCTGACGGATCTTGCGTGTCGCTTCGTATCCGTCCATCTCGGGCATTTGGCAATCCATCAGGACCAGGTCATAGGGGAGGGTTCGGAGAGCTTCTAATGCCTCCTTGCCGTTGGCCACGGCATCGGCCCGATATCCCAGCTTGTCAAGAATGGCCAGGGCCACCAGCTGATTGATCGAACTGTCCTCAGCGAGCAGAATGCGGATCCGTCTTTTTCTGGCCTCGGAAATCGTGTGGCGTGTGATGAGCGCCGGACCGGTCGCATTTCCCTTGCCGTCCTGTTTGGCGCCCAAGGCCAGCGTCAGGCAGTCGTGAAGCTGGGCCTGTTGGACAGGCTTGCACAAATAGGCGGCAAATCCGGCCTTTCCGAGCCGTCCGCCATCACCCCGTTGCCCGAAGGAGGTCATCATGATCAGAACCGTGTCACTGATTTGCGGATCGGCCTTGATGCGACGGCCCAGTTCCTCGCCGTCCATTTCCGGCATTTGCATGTCGAGCAGGGCTACGCGAAAGGGATCGCCGTCTCCAACACCTTCCTTCAGCTGGGCAAGCGCGGCCGCTCCGTCAGCAGCCTCCTCACCCCGGCATCCCCATGAATGCAGCAGCGTGATCACGAGCAGACGGTTGGTTTCGTGGTCATCCACCACCAGCATCCGCACATCGCGAATCTCCGCGGCCGTTTCAAAAGGCATCCTGCCATCCTCGGCCGGTTTCTTGAACCGGGCGGTGAACCAGAACGACGATCCCTTACCTTCTTGGCTCTGGACGCCGATCTCGCCGCCCATCATCTCGCACAACTGTTTGGAAATCGAGAGTCCCAGCCCCGTGCCGCCGTATTTCCGGGTGGTGGTGCCGTCCGCTTGGATGAAGGGCGAGAACATATCCTCCAACCTGTCGGAAGGGATGCCGATGCCCGTGTCCGTCACGGCAAAACGGACCAGGGCCTCCTGTTCGCTCTCGTTTTCAAGGTCGGCCCTGATGGTCACTTCCCCTTTGTGTGTGAACTTGACCGCATTGCTGGCCAAATTGACGATGATCTGCCGGAGACGCCCCGGATCGCCCCGCAGAAGCGACGGCACGTCCGGATGGACAAAGGCTGTCAGTTCCAGGCCCTTCTCATGGGCCTTGAAGGCCAGCACTTCGGAGATATCCTCAAAAGTGATGCGAAGATCAAAATCCAGGATCTCCAACTCAAGCCTGCCAGCCTCGATCTTGGAAAAGTCCAAAATGTCGTTGATCAGTGACAGGAGGGACTCGCCGCTGGCACGAACCACATTTGCGTATTGTCTCTGCTCATCCGTGAGCTTCGTGTCGAGCAACAGCCCGGCCATGCCGATGACCCCGTTCATGGGCGTGCGGATCTCATGGCTCATGTTGGCGAGAAACTCGCCCTTGGCCATATTGGCCTGTTCCGCGTTCGCAGTCATGGCGTTGGCGTGTGCGATGGCCTGTTTCAACTTTTTGTTCGTCTCCTCCGCCAACTCACGCGCCTCGACGAGTTCGGTCACATCAATGAACGACTCGATCCCGCCAGTGATGTTGCCCCCCTCGTCCCGTATGAGCCCCGCGTTCTTGATGATGGTCAGGCGACGGCCGTCTTTGGAATGAATCTCGCGTTGCCGGTGAAAGATGGGTTCCGTGCGCTCGGGGTTGTAGAGGCCGCAAATCGTCTCGCAAGGATTGCCACAGAGAATGTCGCAATGCCCGACGATCTCCCTTATTGCTCTCTTTTTTCGGGCATCCCTGCGATCGCCACAGAGAATGTCGCAATGATGCCCGACGATCTCCGCCTCGCTGAAGCCCGTAAGATCACAGAACTTACGATTGACGCTGCGAATGATCTGTTCGGAGTCAACGATGAAAACGGCTGTGGCAACCGTTTCGAGAATCTGCTTCTGGAATGACTCGCTCCTGATCAACGCGGCCTGTTGCACACGGATGCCCCGGTCGGTCCGCCGCAACAGGGCAAACAAGAACCCGAACAGCCCGGCCAGCAGAACTAGGCTCCCCGCTGACACGATGGCCAGCACCCGGGCAAACGCCGCCTTTTCCTCGGTGATGTCGTTGAAAATGACCAGGTCACCCACATGGGTGCCGGAAGCATCTTTGAGCGTGCTGATCAGGACACGCCACGATGCGTCGTTGAATTCCACTTCAACCGCCTCATCGTGCGTATGCCCCGCCTCTTCGATGAAGCGGTCGCATTCGGAGGGGATGCAGTCTAGGGAGGAGTAAATGATCGCTTTCTCAGGATGGCGGTCCCAGTCGGCCTCCCGGCCGAGCATGGCCATGCCCGCCTCCCATTGGGTGCGATTCAAGGCGCTCTTGAAGATGGCCACCGCTGTCTCAACCCCTTGTTCTTCGTGAAGGACGGGCAGAATGTCTTCAATCTCCTTGCCCATCTCCAGGTAGCCGATGAGCGTGTCACCGTCCATGACAGGCCGCACCGACCTGAGCGTGAAGGTGCCCAAGGGCCCCAGTTCGATTCCTGAGGCCACCGCGCGGGTGCGCTCTGCCTCTCGCGCGGTGAACCGGGCAATCAGATCGCCGTGCTTTTCCGGCTTGTGCATCCGAAGCAGGTTCACTCGGTCGGGCCGGTGGAAGTAGAAATGCGTGATCGCGTACTCATTCCGAAGCTGCGCGAAGATCGTTTCGTGGGCCGCAAGCAGACGTTCCCGGTCTCCGGCCTTCAGCGCCTCGTGCAGCTCTGGTTCGCGGATCAGGACCAGCCCAAGGGCCGCCAGCGCATCAGATTGTTCAGCCAGCTCTTCGGCCAGTTCGTCCAAAGCACTCTCCAGTAGCTGTCGGTTGAGTTCTTGCAGATTGCTTTGGTGCATGCTCATGAAACCAATGCCGACACTACAGGCCAGCAACAGCAACACGCCCGACAGCGGAACCAGCAGACGGCGCTGGATTGGTTTGACCGGGGCTTCCGACTGGGGCTTGGCCGTCCATTGATCTTTTCCCATCAATTCTCTCTCTCCCATGTAAATCAGTTTAAAGAGTTTGTGAGTTTAAAGAGTTTGATGAGTTTGTGAGTTGTTTCCGTAGGGTTCGGGTTTGATTGTTGCCGTCATGTTGATGGCTGCCTTTTTTTTGCGTTGATTGTCGGATGTGGGTGAGACTTTTGTCCGGCTTTTTGGCAGACAACTTTTGTCCCTCTCTTGTCTGAGCTGTCCATCCATTGTCCCGTCAGGCGTTTGTGAGAGATCAACAAAAGGAGTGCAAGAAGGGCGGTCTCATTGCCCTTCAACCTCCACAATTTGAGACTCTCGTTGCCTTTCAACCTCAATGACTGAGCAGCCCTTCTTGCGTCTCATTCCCTTCAGC
>JAOZRQ010000464.1 GCA_029940115.1 Desulfobacterales bacterium | reverse complement strand
ACCCGGCTTTTTCCCAAAAGGGCCGACTTCCCGACTGCAAGAAAAAGCCGGGTTTCTCCCATGTAAATCAAAAAACAGGGTTAAGGTTTAAGGGTTAAGGGTTGAGGGTTGTTCGTTTGTTACCGAGGGTTCGGGTGTGTTTGTTGCCGCCATGTTTGATGCCTTCCATTTTTTTGCCTTGGTGTAAAAATTTATGTCCACTTTTTGGCAGACAACTTTTGTCCCCCACTGTCTGAACCGGGATTTGTGGGATTGAAGGATTGCCATGATCTGTCCATCCATTGTCCCGTCAAGCGTTTGTGGGAGCTCAAGCAAGGGAGTGCAAAAATGGCGGTCTCATTGCCTTTTGACCTTCGGCGATTCAATATCCGTTGTCTTTCAACCTGATAAACTGAGCAGCCTTTTTTGCGCCCCTGAAACCCTCTGGTATCAGGGAAAACTCCCGAGTGTCCGTCCATCTCCCGGCATTCCCTGATCTGCACATTCTCCCGGCAGGCCCACGATGTCCGTGACCCCGGGGTGGGCCTCCGGAGTTTCCGACGATCCCACCACGCCCCCTCCAAAGACATCCCGCCCCAATGGAGGCCAGTTCATGCCCATGCCGGAATCGGACAATTCCGCCCCTGCCCCAGCTTGGATTTTCATCCATGCATGTGTCGTCGCCGGGCGACGTCCTTGAAACTTGTTGAGTGCCAAAACCCGGTTTCTTCTCCCTTGACCTTCACCTCCTTAACTGAAACCGGGTTTCTAACGGCTGGAAAAAACATGCCCAGTTGGAAGCCTGCAAGCAGGATTGGGCATCCTTCATTTATGGGTTTACATTTTTTAAGCCGAAAAGTTTGTAGTTCCGCCTTCAGGCGGTGTCACACCGCCTAAAGGCGGAACTACAAACTTTTCGGCCATCTGGGAATGTAAACCACTTTTCAGGCAAAATGAAGGATGCTCAGGATTGCAAAGATAATTGCTTCAAATCTGCAAATGGCAATGTGACGCCCATCTGAGGCATGATTAAGGTGCTACTTCTGGGTGATGAGTTCTGGGTGCTGGGCAAGTCGTTGGCACCGGGCTCCAGAGAACGATTTTGCAAATCGTTCTCTCTGTGCCTTTGTGTGAGACACAAATCTTGGAAAACCTTTACATCAACTTGCTCCGGAATGGAAGGGGATGGATTGATAAGCTACTGTGATAGGAGGTTGGGAAGTTTGGCGCCATGGGGCAAGGCATATGCTGAAAGGGTGTCCCGGGCCGCGAGGTCTTCACTGATCACGCCTTGCTTTCCGCAGAGAATCACTTTGTCAGATCAGGAAGCGCCTGCTCACGATTAGGGTGGTCCGGTCTTTCATCATAGAGCGGATGATCTCTTTCAGATGCTTTTCCATCAAGGGATCTGAAAAGGTTGAGACCTCATCCAAGATAAGAATTTTCGGATGGTGATCCGCTGTTTCTGCTCGTCTGAAAGCCGGATCCCGTTCTCTCCTCCCACGACCGTACGGTATCCTTTGGGAAGCGATCTGACAAAATCATGCATACCGGCCGTCCACAACTTCTCCCTGACTGGCCCGAAGCTTCGGGAACCGGATGTTTTCGAGCACCGATGTATGGAACAGCAGAATGTCCCGGGACGCAAAGGCAATCTGTTGCTGCAGCCAGATGGGGCGGAAGTCTCTGAGGTCTATGGACCCTAGGGAGGTTGCAACGAACTGATGCCGGCGTCAGAAACCGGGTTTTTCGGAATCGATCCCAAACGCCTTGAACAAAACCAACAACTGCGGCAACAGCGTCAGGGCCGCAATCAGCGCGATCAGCATGGCGAGCCCTGTGAAGATCCCGAAATAGATGGTCGGGAAGAAGTTGGAGAGCATCAGGATGGAGAATCCGATGATGATCGTCACCGAAGTGTAGTACATCGCATGGCCGATGCTGCCGTGACAGCGATGCATGGCCGCGTGGTAATCCCCGTCCCTCCTTATCTCCTCCCCGAAACGATGGATATAGTGAATCGTGTCATCCACCGCGATGCCGATGCTGATGGCCGCGATGGTGATGGTCATCATGTCGAGCGGGATGTTCAGCCATCCCATGGTTCCAAGCACCACGCCGGCCGAGAAGAGGTTCGGGAAAAGCGCGATCAGCGCCAGTTTCAGCGAGCGGAAAAGGATCAGGAACATCATCAGCAACACCAGCGCGACAACGCCGAGCGTCAGAATCTGAGACCGGAAAAGGCTTTGCAGCATGTTGTTGTAGAGCACCATGGTCCCTGTGAGATGAACCCGGTCCGATTTCAGCCCGAGTCTGCCCACCAAGTCCTTTTGAATCTGCTTCAGCAACGCGTCCCGTCTCAGGTTTTTCAGGGAATCCTTGATGCGAACGGAGAAGCGGACTTCGTTCTCCTCGATGGAGACATAAGGGGACAATATCAGGGACTTATACCGGTCGGGCAGTTTCGTGTAGAGGATGGAGAGGTCATAGCTGTCAACCGATTCGCCGTCGTTCAATCTCCGGATGATTTTCAGCAAGGTCCCCAGGGAGAGCACCTTGCCAATCTCGGGCCGGCTTTCGAGATAGTCATGGACCTTCTCTGCCGCCTCCATTTTGTCGTCCGTGAACCAGTATTTGGATTCGTCCTCTGCCTCTTCCTCAAAGACATCCAGAAACTCGTCATCCGCCACATCGGTTTCGACCGGCTCTCCAAATCCGACGATGACATCCAAGGGCGTCGTCCCGCCGAGTTTCTGATCAATGACCTTCATCCCTTGGTAGATCTCCGTGCTCTGCTTGAAATAGTCAATGAAGCTGTTTTCAACCGCCAGCCTTGACACGCCAAGGATGATCAGAATGGAAACGATGCCAGTGATGGCCAGTATCAAGGTCCCATGGGATTCGGTGAACCGGGCCAGAGACGCGGTGATGGAGAAGCGAAGCCGTTTGCTCCCCGCCGGCGGAGGTTCTATATTCAACAGCATGAGCCCCGCCGGAAAGATCAGGAATGTGAGGAAGAGAGAGAGCAGAATGCCCGCGCTCATCATCCAGCCGAAATTGATCACGGGCAGGATGTCGCAGAGCAACAGGGAACTGAACCCGGCAATGGTGGTGAGCGCGGCGTAGAGACAAGGGGTGAACTTGCTTTGAATCGTATTCAGAACCAGGGTTCTTGGGTCGGCTTGGGGGTCTTTTTGGAGGAACTCACGATATCGCACGATCAGGTGGATGACGATGGCCAGCGTGATGATCAGTTGCAGGGAGACAAAGTTGGACGAGATCACCGTCACCTCCCAGCCGAACATCCCGAGCAGGCCCATCATGGAGAGGACCGAGAGGAAGCAGCAGAGCATCGGGAGAACGATCCAGCGGATCCGCCTGAAAATGATGCCGAGCATCCCCACGAGAAGGAGAAACACCCCGATGCCGAACATCTTCAGGTCGTTTCGGATAAAGGTGATCATGTCATCCGCGATCATGCTGATGCCGCCCAGAAAGAGATCCGCGTCGGCACGATGGCTCTCCATGATGGTCCGGATCGCCATGATGGTCTCATGCCGGGCGGGGTTGGTCCGATTCAGGTGGTCGCGGATATGCCGAACCACCTCCGCCAGTTGGGCCGATTCCGCTTCTGACAAGTTGCCTTGGGCCTGTTTTTCCAGATACGCGTGGCGTCTGGCGCTCAAGTCTTGGTAAATCTGATCTGGATGCAGGTTCACGATGAGCGCGGTGGTCTTCATGTCCGGACTGACCAGCAGGCTCCGGTAGAAATGGCTATTCCGCAACTCGTTTCTCGCCAGTTCTCGGTCCGTGTCCGGCGATTCAAGGTTGCGGACATTCCCTTTGGACAGGTCCGAGTAGGATACCGGCGGGCTTTCCATCAACGGCACATTCAGTATGGAAAGCACGGATGAGACAGACTTGAGTGCCTCGAGTTCATCCCGAAGCCGGGTTAGGGTCTCCAATGTCTTGTCCGAGAGGATATCCCCTTGTCTCGGTGTGTATGAGATCACCAGAAAATCGTGTACGCCGTATCTGGCAGTGATCTTGCGGGTGTAACGCAGGTCTTCGTCATTCTCCAGCAGAAGCGATTCCGCAGACGCGTCGATTCTGAAGTCCTTTGCGTGGTACCCGAGCACCGATATGGCGATCATCAGGCATACGATGACAAGGACAGGGTGGTCAATCAGGTATTTGTCGTACAAATGGGTCAGCATGTCATTTGAGCGTTTCATATCATCCCATCCAATGGTTGTCCCACCTGAACAGATATGTTCTGATTAGGGGAGCCCGTGAACTTGACGCACTATGGCCAGCTTCAGCCCGCTTCTTTTCAGATGCGCTCATGCAATGGCCGGAACAGGAACATGTTCATCCTGGTTTTCATCTTCAGGTTCCTCATCTTCGTCATACGCGGACGCGGCTTTGGGAATCAATTCAAATCTGACCCCGAATATGCGTTGCAGTCTGGCAAGAAGTCTGAGATCAGCGAGTCTGTCCGCGCTGAACAATCCGGTCAGATCGTCATCCGAAACATTCAGTTCGCAAGCCAGCACCTCATGAGTCATGCCACGTCCGGACATAAGCAGCCTGATCTGATGCATGATGTCCAAGTGAATCATCTCGGCCTCAAACTCCAGCTTTTCATGATCATCCTGAAACCCGAGTATGTCACACAAATGCTGTTCTTTGTCAATGTCATGTCTCATATTCGTATTCCCCCAAATTCTCAATCAGTCTCTTCGCCTTTTTGTCTATTTTCTTTTGATCATACAGATAAAGCATGACCACCTTCTTCGCCTTCGGATTGTCTGGATGTATATACTCCTTGCAGCAAATTCTGACATTTTCCTTCTTGCTGACGAACTTCATGGCTGTGACAGTCTTTGCCTTTTCGGCAACCGCCTCTTTTCTGTAAAGACTGTCATTGTATCTCAGACTCAGTATCTCAAACAGAATCCTCCTGAATTTCTTGGCGTTTTGTCTGATACGGAGAAATTTTATGATTTTGTCGGCGTTCTCCGAATCAATGTATATGTCAATGCTGTTTTCCCGCAATTGCGGATATTCTTTCAAAAACCCGGCAAGCGGAACCACTTCTTTCCTGTTTTCATTTTTTCCTTAAAAAGTTCAAAAAAGTTCATCTAAACGACCTCCTTAGCCCTTAGCCCTGTGACTCTCTGCAACTGCAAGGATTTAGTTTGGCAAGGACAAACGCTCAAGCTAACTGACGACGGCAATCTGTTTTCCGGCACAGTAGTCCAGAACCTCCGGATCAGGTTCCAGGGCAATCAGAGCCCCGCTCACTTCGCTGTCCGGTCGCAGATGTCTCACCAAGTCAACTTTGTCCGCAAATCTTTCCGCCATTTCCAGGTCACACAGGGATTTTACTTCAAAAACCAGCAGGGAATCCCCTTCTGCAAGGATATCCGTCTCATACCGACGGCCTTTCAGACCGATCACGCCGTCGGTGTCCAAAAATTTTTTCCTCAGCTTTATCGAGTCAGGCCGGATATCCTTCCGCTTCAGAGCCAGACGCAGGGTTCCCGCCACCATGAACTCAAGGTTTTTCCCCGCACGGTTCTGAAATCCTCCCACAACTGTGCCGACCCAAGACTTCAGATCCACAAAATTCTGATCTATTGTGTCAAAACGCTGGTCCACCTGCTCAAAACGCTGGTCCACCTGCTCAAAACGCTGGTCCACCTGCTCAAAACGCTGGT
>JAOZRQ010000463.1 GCA_029940115.1 Desulfobacterales bacterium | reverse complement strand
AGGTGTCACACCGCCGAGAGGCGGAACTACAAACTGAGGGGTATGTCTTTTCCGGAAATCGTCTTAAAACCACCTGATCTCCTGCGCTGTCGCAATGCCGTTCTTTTCGCAGATATCCCGTGCCTTGCCTCTGAACCCGCCCACGGAGAAAAACGCCGGGATGATCGTCCTCTCCGGATGCAGCGAGGCATAGACGCCGAGCTTTTCCAGAAAGTCCTCCACCGATGTCAGACCGATGGGAGCCTCGGTCTTTTTGACCTCGACCGCCAAAACTCTGCCACAGTCCGACTCGGCCAGCACGTCCATCTCCATCCCCTTGCCATCGGGTCTCTGAAACCTCACCCGCATCCTCACGTCGGTGACGTTCAGTTTTGTGTCATCCTTGACGTTCACAAAGTAGCGGGACGGGGCGAATCGCTTCCTGCTCCTGAATTCAACCGCCAGCTGGTATTCGGCCATCATTCCGGTCAGATGGCTGACCATGCCCTGAAGGGATTTTTTATCTTCCCTGAGTTTTTCCAACTCCTCATGGAAATTCATCTTCAGATCCGTCCTCTCCAAATCCGGCTGATGGGTTGCGATCTCCTCCTCGAAACGATTCCTCAGAAACAGGCACAGGGTGCCGTCCGTAAGTCCCCTGTATCGAAGGTCCGTGTTGCCCTCACGAATCAGATCCCAACAGCCAACTCACACTGCCGCATCAATGACATCCAGCATCTGCCGTATGGAATATCCGTCAAGGATGGATGCACTGTTGGGACAGGCTGTGGCGCATGAGCCGCAACCTTGGCACATGGCCGGATTGATCCGGATCTGTTCCGCTTCCAGATCAATCTCCCGTGCGCCGTAAGGACACGCTTCGATGCATCGCTCACACAGGGAACAGAGGCTGTGACGAACCTTTGCGGTCACCTTTCCCGCGGGCAGATGCCTGCGGGAGAGGAGTCTCAGTGCGCGCTGGGCCGCGGCCTCCGCCATCGCGATGGATTCGCTCACCGAACGCGGGGAATGGACCAGACCGCAGGCGAACACCCCCTCTTTGATGGAATCGACCGGTCGCCATTTCGATTCTGCTTCCTGGAAGAATCCGTCTGTGTCAGCGGATACGCCAAACGCGTGGGTCAGGTATTCCGGAAGCGCGGGGACCACACCTGTGCCGAGTACCACGAGATCGGCCTTGATTTCGAGTCTGCGCTCAAGAATCGGATCAAACGCGTCGGTGTAAACCGCATCCTCTTCCACCCGCACCCGCGGCTTCTCCTTCAGATCGTACCGGATAAAAATCACGCCGGCCTTCCTCGCTTGGGTGAAAAAGGTCTCTGCAAAGCCGTAGCTCATCATGTCCCGATACAGCACATAGATGAGAAGGTCAGGGTTCTGCGACTTGAGTGCCAACGCATGTTTCAACGCGGACGCACAGCAGACCCGGCTACAATAATTCCGGGGTTCCTCCCGGGAATCGACACACTGGATCATGACCACCGATGTCAGTTGGGCCGGATCAAGCGATCCGTCTGCGAGTTTCTGCTCCAGTTCCCTCTGGGTCACAATGGCATCGGACGTGCCGTAGCTGTATGAAGTGGTGGTCGCCTCGGTTCCGCCGGTGGCGAGAATCGTCACCCCATGTTCCAAGGTATGGGTTTCGCCTTCCTCATCCTGAATCGTGGTGTGGAAACATCCGACCTGCCCATACGCGGCGATGACCCGGGTGCGGGGATGCGTCTGGATCCGGGGATGCTTCTCCACCTTCACGCGGGTGTCGTCAAGGAGCGTCTTGATGTCATCTCTCTCCAAGGTCTTTTGCAACCAAGTGAGGTTTCCGCCCAACTGGTCCGCCTGCTCCACAAGGTGGACCTGAAACCCGTGATCCGCGATGCCCAGGGCCGCGGTCATCCCTGCAATGCCGCCGCCCACCACCAAGGCCTCTTGGTGAATCGGGACGGATGCGGAGGGAGACGGATCCGCATGTCTCAGTCTCGCAATCCCCATCTGAAGCGTTGACACCAAGGCATCAGGCGACGGAGGGCTTGCAACGGAATGATACGCCATGTCCACCACCTCGGTCAGGGCGGGGTCCAATCCGGTCTGATCGCCCAACTCCCGGAGTTTACGGGCATAGAGGTATGGCAGACATGCACCGACCAGAATGCGGTTCGGCTGGTGCTTCTCTGCCAGTTCCACAATGCTCCCCCATCCTTGGGCCGTGCAAGTCTGTTCAAGAAATGCCACTTGGCAGACACTTGGGTCCGTTTTGAGCGGACGAGCAATCTCTTCGGGATCCGAAATGGACGCCAATCTATGCCCGCAACGGCATACGACCACGAGGATTTTCGGAAGTTCCCGGGAGACATCGCGATAAACCGATTCGGATCCGGGGTCGCTCTCGAGACTTCCCCCGGCCGCGTGGATCACCCGGGACGCGGCCAACGCGGCCGCGCTGGCCTGGGTCACCGATTCGGAGATGTCTTTGAGACCGGAGACAGAGCCGCCCAAGAGGATTCCCTGCCTGCTGGTCCGGGTCAGTGAAAACGATTCGGTCTGGGGGAATCCCCAAGGATTGAGCGGGATATCGAGCATTTCGGAGAGTTCGGCCATGCCCGCCGCAGGTCGTTGGCCCACGGCGAGAATCACCATGTCAAAGGATTCCTCACGAAGCGCACCGCTGGTCTCGGTATAACGGAGTATCAGATTTCCCTCGGTGGCACTATCCGCCATGACCGAATGGATCCGGCCCCGCTCAAACCGGACACCATGATCTGTCTCCGCCTCATCCCGATATCGCTGAAAAGATTTTCCAAAGGTTCGCATGTCCATATGGAAGACGGCGGTCTCGATTTCTCCGTCTGCCTTCTCCTTCGCCACAAGGCATTCTTTGATCGCGTACATGCAACAGATGTTGGAGCAGAAATCGGCATCGGTCTGCAAATCTCGTGATCCGACGCACTGAATCCAGGCGGCCTTGCGGACCGGCTTGCCGTCACTTGGACGCGTCAGTTTTCCCTGACAGGGGCCTGTGCCGCTCAGGATCCGCTCAAATTCGAGGCTGGTCATCACATTCGGATAAACCTCGTAGCCAAAGGGGTTCTTCCCCTCGGCAGGGTTGAAGTAGGCTGATCCGCCGCAAAGCACGATGGCCCCCACCTCCATGGGCTGGCCCTGGCTGGCCTCAAGGTCTTCGTATATTTGGGAGGCCTTTTGAATCAGCCCTTCCGGATCAAACGGCTTGATCAGATAGTCCAACGCGCCGACTTTCATCGCCTCCACAGCAGTCTCCACCGTCGCGTACGCGGTCATCATGACCACACAGAGGTCGGGAAAGCGCTCCTTTGCCTGCTTGAGCACATCCACGCCGTCCATGCCGGTCATCTTGATATCGAGAAGCATCAGGTGATACGTCTCCTGGGCCAGTTTTTCCAATGCCTCGGGGCCGGACGCGGCCATGTCGGTGGAAAATCCCTCATCCTCGAGCCATTCCTTGATGGAATCCCGAACAATCAGCTCGTCATCCACCACCAGAATGCGGAAATGCCCACGCGCTTCCTGAGTGAGTTGGATCGCGGCGGTGGGACAGGCGTCCACACACGCGGCGCAACGGGTGCATGCCTCAATGTCGATCACATATGGATTCGGAACCGCGTGGGGGACCGGTAGCCAGACCGCCTTCCGTGAGGTGAGTCCCGCATTGAAAGCGTCCGGGATTTCGACCGGGCAGACGTCCGCACACACACCGCATCCGACGCAGAGTTCCGGAACGATCAGGCCCGGCTTCTGGCGGAGCATGACCTGGAAATGCCCCGGCTCCCCTTCCACCGATGTCATCTCCGTGGAGAGGCGGATATCGATGTTCTCATGAAACAGCCCCTTGCGAAGACAATACTGAGATGAGGCATCTCGATCCGTAAGGGGGAGCATCTTGCACATCCCGCACCGATCGGTGGGGAACTGATAGTCCAACTGGCTGAGAACGCCTCCCATATGCGGGGCCCGGTCAATCAACGTCACGCCATAGCCGAATTCGGCCAAATCAAGGGCCGCCCGGATCCCGCTGATGCCTGCGCCCACAACCAATGCTGTGCCGATTTTTCTTTTCATTTTTTCAATCCCCTGATTCTCAAATGCTCAAATTTTTTGAGCTGATTTCCCTGTGTACAGGACAAAAAATTTGGGATGGCCGAGAAACCCGGCTTTTTTCCCGAACGGGCAGATTCCCCGACCGCCAGAAAAAGCCGGGTTTCTTTCCCTCAATCATTTTTTGTCCTGTACACAGCTGATTTCCACAAAAAGCCTGTCATTCCTGCGAAAGCAGGAATCCACTCTTGGCGCAAGTCAATTTCACAGTAAGCCGCCGGCTCATGGAGATGGGAGCCGTGCTGTCTGACGCTCTCCGCTTGTTCCGCTTCAGTACGGCTCGGCGATGATCATCTCACGCCTGTAATCTATGGTGATTCTGCACTTGCGAAACAGATCCAATCCGATGAGGGCGTCTACCCCCCAAGTTCTCTCGAAAGTTGACACAATGAATTCGGCATTCCGGAAATGGTAACCGCATATCTCAACCGAAGGTACTTCAAGCTTTCGATATTTCAGAGTTTGCTGACCATGTGGAACAGCCTCATCGCCGATGACAGTCTCCAATAAACCGATATGATTCAGAAATATGTCCGAGAACTCTGTTCGTGGTGCGCCTGTGTCCAGTATCCCAAGTCCATATCGGGCGATGTCGTTTGAATCGGATATGGCGAATTCCAAGCAGATATGATGCTTCTGACTGTCAAATGGGAACAATCTTTTGTGCATGACTTCTGAGCCCCGAGAAGGTGGATACGCCGGTATAGCGAAATGCTGTCGGCTTGTCCAACGACGGCTGTCGGTACACTTCCTCTTTCTCCTTTGAATGACGCTCTACCACTCCGGACTTGAGCCTGCCAAGCTCGTCCCTTTCCATTTCGCTTATCAGAAGCCATTCGTCAGGGTAATCCCTTTCCATTTCGTCCCATGATTTCCTTGTGCTTGTATCCATACACACTTCCTTTCATACGGCTCTCGGTTCTTGGATCTGCATCCCCGAGTCGTCGTCTCAATGCCTCGGACCAAAGACCCAGAACCCAGACCCTGATTATAACTTCCTCATCTGTGTACAGGACAAAAAGTCGGGAACGGGCGGGAAACCCGGCTTTTTCCCAAAAGGGCCGACTTCCCAACTGCAAGAAAAAGCCGGGTTTCTTTCCTCAGTTCGTCAAATTCGGGTGTACCGGGTTTGGCATCAATGAGTTCGTCAGCAACCCAGTCGTTTTGCGATAAGAATTTGCGATCACCCTTTGTGTGGCACCTTCTCACGCCTCAACCGATCAACCTTGGCGAATCCAGACGATGGTGCCGTCTGCGATTGATTTTGGCCAACGTGAAACTGCGTGTGGCATAGCAATAACTGCACTCAAAGAGACAGGAGTCATACATCCCGATATCCCGACTCGACACACATCCGCATGCCTTCCGTTGGCCCGGATCCTTCTTGCCGGTCACATCAAGTCCGAACTGATTGTTAATATAGGTGTCATCTATACATTTTCCAGGCCGGATGTCAAAGTTTTCCAAATCTCTATCTTCCGCACAAGAGAGGATTTCCATGCCGTTCACTCGGGCCGTCTCGACCTTCTTTCGTAACATCAGTGCATTTCCGCAAGAAAGTCTGGGCATTGTCCGTATCA